>DAVZ01000071.1 GCA_002505765.1 Methanobacterium sp. UBA176
GAGGAATAATTGACACAATTCTCGGCCTTGGAAACCGTGATAAGCATGCAAAACTCATTGAAGCACTTTATAAAGAGTCCCAAAAAAGGGTTAAAAATCAGTTAAGAGCCGCACTTCCAAATTTAAAAACACAAAAGCTGGATAATGGAATAATATTCAACGTTTTAGATGTTGAAAAATATGCTCACAAGTTCACTTACCCTGCTCCAGGCAAAACCACTGGTTATGTGCATGATACTATGGTAAAGAAATACGGGGAAGAAAACCCAATCATAACACTATCATATGGTCCTGATTTTGGTGTTATAAGGGCAACAGACGCCGTAAATGAAAAGTTCGGGTTCAATTTGAACACTATTATTTTAAAACTTGTAGATGAAATCCCAGAAGCAGGAATAGATGGTGGTGGACACGAATGTGCTGGTTCTCTCAAGTTTGTTGAGGGATTATCCAAAAAAGTGCTCGGAGCATTTGCTGGGGAAATTGCAAATCTTGGAAAATAATTTAATCTATTATATTATAGGACTTTAATTAAAAGTTCCCTAGAAACAGTTTATATTTCAATTAATTCTATTTTTTCATTTATTTCTAAATATTTATTTTTTTAACTCAATACATGTTTTGCAGTACGAGTCTCCGCAAGTAAATGATAGACTAAGAACAAAGAAAGCAAAATTAGAAACATCTACTATAACATACACTGACACTTAAAAATATTAATATTATACACATGCTCTTAGATTTTTGATCTCACTTATTCTCGGATACAGTTTCTAAAAATTTTTCAACAATTTTCCTGTGTTTTTCTTCACTCTTATGAATTTTTTCCTCTAATAACTGACGGTTAATAGCAATAGCATAGATATCTGCTAAACGTTCTATCAGTTTTAGATCTTCTTTAGTATAATCATGATCTGAGTTAGCCAAAGCAACTTGCCATACTAATTTATCCTCTATCATTGCGGGAGCAGATACAAAACTATTGATTGCAATATGACTTTCAGGAGTTCCAGTTGATCTTGGATCCCATGCTGGATCATTTGTGAGAATTGACTCTTTATTATTCAACACCCAACCCCACAATCCTCGAAATGTCTTAAAAATTATGTTCTTGTCTTTAATCTTACGTTTTTCCCTGAAATTTCGTGTTGGGTTAGGAACTATTAAATAACCTGTTTCTGGATCAATATATCCAACAAAACCATCTTTGCTTTGGGTTAGATCCTTGGCATATTTTAAAACAAGATATGTGATATCCTCAATTGAGGCTTGAGAGAGGAGTTTTTTTGATAATTTAGCCAAAGCATTATTAATTGCCATTTCCCATGACAATGCCATTTCCATCTTTTTACGCTCAGTGATGTCAATAAAACTTTCAAGAATGCACTCACGTCCATTTAACTTTATTGGAACAACAGTTTTTAATATGGGTATCTCTTTGCCATTAACATTCAATAAAACACGCTCAGAATTATCTACAACCTGATCAAGGTCGCTGATAGGGCATTTACCTTCATCTGCAGGACATACATATTTATGACATATATTCCCAATAATTTTCTCTTTTGAAACACCTATAGTGTCAGCAGCAATTCGATTCACATCAATTATTTCATGAGTCCTTTCATCAACCACGATAATACCCGTATGGATAGAAGAAAAAATGGTTCTTTGATATTCTTCACTATTCCGCAGTGATTCTTCCATCATTTTACGTTCAGTGATATCCCTAATAATCGCCATAGTAATTTCTTTATCTCTTACTCTTGTTGACAAAACAGAAAGTTCTATAGGAATTTCGGTTCCGTCTTTTCTTAATCCTTTGAGTTCTCCAGTTTTTCCTATAAAAGCGCCTGAATGGGTTTTCTTATATTCATCAAATCCTTTTTCTTTTCTTTTCCTGTATCTTTTTGGAACAATCTTCATTAAACTTTTTCCCAATATCTCCTTTTCATTATAACCAAATAATTTCTCTGCTGCAGGATTCCACATAATGATCCTCATCTGCATATCAACAGATATCACAGCGTCAACGCAACTATTGACAAATCCATGATATTTATCCTCACTTTCCTTCAATCTCTCTTTTATATGCTTATAATCAGTGATATCTTGTGCATAAACTATAACAACCTTTACATAGCCTTTCTCATCAAATTCAGGCACTAATAACGCATCAATCTGCTTGTTATTAGGAAGTTTTAATTCAACACGACGATTGGTCTTGGCTTCAAAAACATTATAAATAGCCTCTTCACATAGTTTAACTAAATTATTTGATAAACCAAGTTGTACAAATGTTTTTCCAATAAAATCCTCTGGAGGAATACCACTTAACTTTTCAATAGCTGGATTCACATAAATATTTCTGCAATCCCGATCAAAAATCATTATTATATTAAACGTAGCCTCGGCTAACGTTCTAAAACTCTTCTCAATATCCGCTAAATTGTTATTCATATGCATAAATGCATTACTATCTCTTACAGTACCTTGAAAGACAGTTCCGGGACCATATAAGTTTTTATGTTCAGTGACAACTATTTCAACAGGTATAATCTTCCCCTTCTTATTATGCAAGTTAACTTTAAAAATAGGAAATTCTTTATTATCAACCTTCTTTTTAATTCCTTCAATCAAAATTTCAGCCGATTCGGGGTATATATCTTTCAATTTCATCGATGTGAGCTCTTTCTTAGAATATCCTGAGATTTGAATTAGCCCTTTATTTACATCTAAAATCTTCATATCCTCAGAGAAGATGTTAATTGGAACTTTATATTTACCAATAGGAAATTTATATATTTCTTCAGATTCATTTTTATTTTGAGTTTTTTTCTTTTTTTGGTACTGCATAATAACAAAACCTAAATCAAGCCGTGACTAGTATTTTTCCTGAAAAAACATATAAATTGTTTTTTTTAATAATGAAACGTATAATATTAAATAAAAATGCTAAATATTCTTTATTTGTGATTAGGATATCATTAAGGTCTAGTAATATTATTAATTATTCAATATATATCTAATAATTTAAGTAATAACATTAAATTTAGTAATATTATATAATAACTTTTTAGATTCATTTTTTGTTAGTTGTTTGTTCTTTTAAAGTTCAGATTCAGGAATCACATGTTTTAAAGTATGATTCATGGTTAAGCAAATACAAGTATTTATAGCTATTGAAATGTCTTTTATGAATAAAATCTTATTTAATAATATTTGCTAATTATTTGATCTACTTCTTTAATCTTTTTAAAATCCTTCTTTGGAGACAGATATTTTGGGATTGTGTAGAGCTTCTTTCATCAATTTCATGATTCATGAAGCTTATTCACTTCTTAAAAGTTGGATTAAATTAAGATCAACATGCAAAAAAATCTCAGTAATAAAAAAAATAAAAAACTAAGGGGATATTGACTCATTTATTCTTAAAATTAGTGGGGAAATATAAAAATGAGATATTATTCCCCTTAGCTTTTGTATGTCTTTGCCAATTCTTTATTGACTGTTACAACTTCGTGAGGTAGTTCTTTTAGGTCCTCTGTAACTTCGGTTAGTGCGTCTGCCTTTGCCTGAGTATCTATTACTGCACCTGCAGGGACAAGCTTACCATCAGGTATATTTACATTGTCTGTTACCACTGCATTGTGAAGTATAACACAGTTTTTACCTATGTTTGCTTTAAATATCACCGCACCAAAGCCAATAAAGCTTTTATCACCTATAAAGACAGGACCGTGAATCACACTTCCATGTGCCATTGAAACTTCTCTTCCAACGTAAACTGAATAATTTTTATCCCCAACAACAACTCGGGGGTCTTTAAGACCGTGTACTACCACTCCATCCTGGATATTGGATCCATCGCCTATGAAAATAGGTGATCCCTCATCACCACGGACTGATGCACTAGGTCCTATATAAACATTACTTCCAATAGTCACATCTCCAATTACTCTGGCAGAAGGGTCTACAAATGAAGTGGCATCTATTTGAGGATACTGCATTTGCGAACTCCATGATGTTATTGGGCTTGCAGAGACATTTGGTGATCTGGAAAGTCCATATACTGATGTAAACAATGCAATGACAGCTACAAAAACAGCGATTAAGATTAAATATTCCTTTTTCATCTTTTCACCTCCATTTTAACAAAAAATATTTAAAAGAAGAAATTAAGTCAGACTAAAATTTTACTATTTCGCTTTAATTCCTGATTTTTCAGTTGTTTGCAGCGTTTCTTCTTTAGATTCAGTCCTCTAATTTAATTTCTTCTTCTTTTTTATCTGCTGTTATATCTGTTTCTTTTACTTGTGTTGGCTCTTCTTTTATTTTAAATTCTGTTTCACGCTGAGTTCTTTTGAATTCTCCCATAGCTTTGCCCATTCCTTTGGCAAGTTCAGGGAGCTTCTTTGAACCGAAAAGTAGAAGTACCACAAAGAGAATTATCAGAAGTTCTGGCATTCCCAGTCCACCAATCATTCTTTCACCTCCTTAACCAATCGATGCATTTGCGACCTCCGTTTTTTTATCTCTATGGATGTATTTTGTCAAAAGAACACTCACCTCAAATAAGAGGATCATAGGGAATGTGACGATAAGTTGGGTGAATGGTGTTGGATCAGGTGTTAAAATCCCTGCAATTACTAAAATACCTACATAAGCTTCTTTTCTGTTACCTGTAAGTGTATTAGAATCAATTAACTCAAGAGATGCAAGGGCACAGCAAATTAGTGGTAATTCAAATAGGAGCCCGAATGTCAGTATCATAAGAAGAGCAAATGAAATAAAATCTCCTAAAGTTAATAGTGGTGTAACTTCTGCAGAGGTTGCATAACCAATAAGGAAACCTAATGTTGTTACAAGCACTGTTTTGTAGGTAAATATGGCTCCAATTCCAAAAAGTATTAATGCAGGAGGTATAGTTTTTATTAAAAAAGATTTCTCAGAACCTTTGAGGGCAGGTTTTAAAAATTTCATGACTTCATATATAATGTATGGTAGAGCAATTACAAATGCAACAAGTAAAGATACTTCTATTTGCGCCCATACTGCTTCTAATGGGCTTGTCACGATTAAACGAACTCCTTCGGGAAGTAAATCCTTCTGAATTCTAATAAGAAGTTGATTAGCAAAGGGAAATGTTACACAGGATAATCCAAGAACTACTATAACTATCCTTATCAATCTACTTCTTAGTTCTTCAAAATGTGAAATTAATGATTCATCCATGATTCATCACCCCTTAGAAAATTGTCTTTTATCATGTTTACAGCTCTTTCTGCACTTTTTGTTACATCATCTGAGAGTTCTAATGATTCTTCAATTTTATGAATCCTGATACCAAGAATGCATACATTATTCAGGATCTTTTCTGAATGGACTGATTTCATCATTGAAAATATATCAAACAGGCTTAAATCATGCCCTGAGAAATAATACTTCTCTTTTTCTTTTATTATTTGAGATGCTTTCATGAAAAGGATGTTTTCAATATCACAATTGGATCTAAAAGCATCAACAACAATGATTTTATTGTATTTTTCAACTAAACTAAACAAAATCGCCCCATATACTCCGGCATCTATTATATCTACTTGACTTGGGAGATCCATCATTTTTAGCCTCTGAATTATTCTGATTCCTACTCCATCATCTCCAAGTAGCAAGTTTCCGAATCCAACAACACAGATCATTTTTCCCACTGAAAATAATTTAGAGATGGCACTATTTTGTGCCATCTATGGTGCCATCTGGGTTTTTAATTTCTATCATATGTGAAGAGCATGAACAACATGGATCAAATCCTCTTATTGTTCGGCTTGCATCACCTAAAAGTAGTTTTTCATCTTCAGTGGGGTCACGTCCTAACAATGATATTGTTTCGGGTCTTATCTCCACTAAATCATCTGCTACAGCTTCTTCAAAAGCTCCTGTGTTTGCTGTAGTTGGTACCATACAGTCGTAGGATGCAGTTTTTAAATCAGATCCTACTCTTATTCTGTGTATCAGTGTTCCACGAGGTGCTTCAATCACGCCAACACCATATCCTGATTTCTCGTTTGGAGGTGAGTAACTGTCCACATGAGCTATGTTTGACCAGCCGCCATTTAGAATCATTTCGATCATTATCACTGTTTCTATAAGTCGGGTTATGTGCCTGTTTCTTGTTGAAGGAGATAATATATCATTTGCAGCAACACCCCAATCAGATGCAATGCTGTCTACTGTTGATTTAACAACACTGTCTCCAGCCTTGTATGCTACTCCAAGTCTTGCAAGAGGCCCTACTTCACAGACATAGTTTACACCATTATAGGCATAATATGGTCTTTTGGTGTAACTGTAGTTTGTTGGAAGGCTTATAACACTTCCATAAGGAGTTATAACTTCTTCTTTCACATTTTCGGGGTTAAATGGAGCTATAGTGGCTGAATTGAAGTCTGTTGGATTTGATGAGTCCCTTATTACAACCCCTCCAGATGTTCCAAAGTATGAAAATGATCCTGAAACACCGCTGTAGAAAGGAACACCCGAACTCATATAGTTGCAGGGTCTTATACCAAAGTCGTTTGGTAGGGCCAATAGAGCTCCTTTTAAAGTACCTAAAAGGGATACAGCATAACTTTGTATTTCTTGCATTCTTGCTTTGATCTGTCCAATTTCTGTTGCATTTGGGACTTTAGTTTGTCCTCCAGGGATACATGATGCAGGATGAACAGGTTTTCCTCCAAATACCGCTACACAAGCCTGTGCCTTGTTGTGGGCACTGATTATGTTTGGGAGTTCCTGGTCTATTATGCTATGAGGCAACATGTCCTTCCCAGCAAGTACGAAAAAGTGCAGAAGATGACTGTGAACTGTGTGTACTGCGAGCATGAGTCTTCTAACTGCTTTTGCATTGTTAACTATGTTTGTGCCGTAGGCTGCCTCAACTGCGCATGTACTTGCCATGTTATGCGGTACTGGGCAAACACCACATATCCTTGGAACTAGCTTTGTAACAGTTTCTGGCTGTTCCCCAACTGCAAATTTCTCAAATCCTCTAAATTCTGTGACACAAAACTTAGGATATCTTGCACCATTATCTGTTGGTAAATTCAAAGTTCCATCAGAGGGTGTTAGAAGGTTCTTTACTTTTAATTTCCCATCAACTAGGTATGTTTCTAATTCAAGTTTTCCATCGCCTTCAATTCTAGTTACCGGTTTTATTTCAACTGCCATTTAGATCACCTATTTACCCATCAGCCCTGTTTTATTTGCTGTTGCATTTACCGTTGAGTTTGTTGCTGTTGTATTCTGGGTTTCATTTCCAGTTCCGAATCTATTTCTCATCCTTACCTGGCCTTTTTCATAATATGGTGTTTCGGGGTACTTGTCTCTGTAACAGCCTATGCAAATATCATCAACCAGCGTACAGGGTGCTTTTCCATCAGTACTTCTTGTAGCTCCGCATTGCCATGGAGTATCGTGACCCTGACATCCAAGGTGTTTTTTACATCCTGATCGACCAAGTTCATTTGCCTGAGGGCCTTCAGGATCATAAATACATGAATCACATACTTTTCCTGGTTTTATTGCTTCACCAATAGCACCGCCAGTTACCATGTACCAGATTTGTTCTGGTTGTGGTGGACATCCTCTGATGTAGGCATCTACAGAAATTACTTCATTTACGGGATAGAGATTCAATAAACCTTTACTTCTGTTTAAACCAGGCACTCCACCAAATGATGCGCAATCTCCTAGAGCAACTACCTTACTTGAAATTGACCTTGCATGATCCAGAAGTTCTGAAGATTCAACTGTTGGACCTGCAATACCCTCGATTATACAAATATCTAGGGAACTTATTTGTTCAAATGATTCAGCCAGCACATCTACAAGAAGTGGTGCATACTTTATGTCTATTGTTGGCAGTATGTCAGCAACAGTTGGGTTTGAGGAGCTAATGTACCTCATATCCATCCCAAATTCTGTCAGAGAAACCTGGCATCCTGCGCAAGTTCCAAGTTGGAGTATTCCAACCTTTGGAGAAGCCGCAAAGACTTCTTCCATTGTTGCCTGTCCGCCAAACAGTGTTGCAACTGTACCTGCACCGACAGCTTTTAGGAATGTTCTCCTATCTATTGGATGATCCAATATTTTTTTAAATTCTTTTTTCATACAAATCCGCCCTATTTATGTATTACTTATTTTATTTCCGTATGTTTTATTCCAAATAGGAAGTATTACAAATTAATATTTGATCATTTCATTTCCAATTTGGTATTACATATAGATCATCAGTATTCACACTTTAATACTTTTCGATTTGAATTAATAGAAAAAATATATATATATATTTGAATGAAAATAAGCCTTAATGTATTAAATTTTATGCTATTAATATTAATATGGTATTAAATATATATAATAATAATTATTAATTATGTAATTCAAAAAAAAATTGTTAAATTTTATTATTAATGGATTCTAATATATATTAATTTTTTTTAGTATTTTGTTCTAAATATAGAAACAAAATTACTTTAAAAACATGAAATAGAAACTAAAAATAATCAAAAAGTCCTTTAGTAACTTCTAAATATTCATAATACTACTATAAAAAGCAATTTAAAAAGGTATATAAGTTATATAATAATTTTTAAAATTTAAACTATGAAAAATATCTAAAAAGACGGTAAAATTAATTTTGGGGGATGTTTTCAAAAAATGATAAAAAAAATATAAATAGTTGAGTTTAACCATCGGTTCTGACTCTGGTCCTGTTTTGATCTTTATCTTGAATCGAGTCACCGGTTTGGTTTCTATATCTGGTCTGGTTCTGTATTTGGCTGCAGTTATTGGTACAATTTTGGGTTTGGTTTCTATATTGTGTCTGGTTCTGTAATTGTGTTTGGTTTTGGTCTTTTAACTGGGTTTGATTTGTCTGGTCTTGGCCATAATAATTATAATAACCAGCCGAAACTCCTGCAATAAGTATTACAGTTATTATTATAGCTACCGCTATTTTATCCATTAAACAACCTCCTATTTTAGGTAAATTATGATTTGTTGTTGCTAATATAAATATATTGCAGTTTAACAAAGCTAATAGGCTAATAGTCCTAATTCTATCGATGAAGGCAAAAAGAAATTAATTAAATGGAGAAAAATTAAAATAGGGGATTATTCTGAATAAAACTAAAAATTATTTGAGATTTATACTATTAAAAAATTAAAATAACCTTATGGAATAATGGATGCTTAAATTACCCTTTAAATTATAAATCAAATGATTTAAATTCTTTTGTCTAATTTGAAACAAAAAATGATTAAAATAGTTATAAGTATGGCCCTAAAACAACGCTATATGAGTCTGGTGAGCTATCAGAACCTTTATATATAACTTCGAAGTCTTTAGTCTCGCCAGGAGCAATGCTGTTTAAATTAACAGGGTTTGTATACAATAAATTTCCATTTTTGTAAAAATTAACTTCAATTGTAGCATAGCGAAGCTCGCTAGACCCTGTATTTTCGACCTGTCCTTTAACTATCCAATTACCAAAAATTGACTTTGTCATTTGATGATTTAAAATTTTAAGATTTCCACTGGAAGGGTTTCCATTTTGAAGTGCTGTACGTACATCATTTTGGTCATTACTCAAAGTTGAATTTGTATTTAAGTGAGTAATCCCTAAAATGCTGATTACAACAAGTGATACCAGTCCAATTGAGCATAAAAGTGTTGCACTTCGCAAATGAATCATACCTTTTAATTATATAATATTAATTATATAATTAATAGTATTAATATTTTAATATTAAGTATTATTTAAAAAAATAGAAACCACTAAAAATATAAGAGTTAAACTTAATTTAGCCCACGTTAAATTATAAAACAAGCATAAATTAATTCAATTTACAGTTTAATTAAACAGGATGAATGCAAAATGAAATTTAATGATTATGATCCAAGTATTCGAATTCTACCAGATATTTGTGTTTTAATATCTCATACTCTTTCAAGGATGATAGAACTGGGCTTTTTAGATGGCTTTGAAATATTAATTCCAGGTTTTATTGGAGAAATAGTTTCAATTTTATGTGAAGGAAAATTAAAAGCTGGTTTTAGGAATGAAATTGAAAAATTAAAGGAATTAGAATCAGAGAGAAAAATAGACATTTTATATTGCAGTTATGGAGTAGATTTGCCCGAAAATAAAAATAAACTTATAGCTACTGAAGATGATATAATTCTTGAAGTTGCTGTGGTGACAAATTCAATTCTTTTTACATCTGATAAAGGTTTGAAGGACAAAGCTATTTCAATTAAGCAGCCTGTTATTTATATTCAACCCAAATTTCAAAAGAGTATTAAAGAGCTTGCCGAAAGGTTTGAATAATATCTTAATTATACATGATAGGTCCCACTTCTATTTTATAAGAATAAGGAGCCACAGATTTTCGATACCTGACTTCGAAATTCCAGATTTCGCCGGGAGTGATGTAACTTTCACCAGCAAAAGTGGAATATAGTAGATTTCCATTTTTCCCGTAAAAATTAACGGTTATGGAGACATATCGCATTTTATAATTTCCTGTATTTTGCACCTTTCCACTAATTATCCAGTTTCCATCTTCTTTTATCATCTGGCTACTTAAAATTTTTATGTCTTTATGAGGATCAATTGTCTGTATGCTGTTTTCATTTACATTATTTTGAGCCAGATTATTATCTACATGAACGAAATTTAAAATACCAACTGTAACAAGGAAAAATAAAGCAAATGAGCCAATATACAGGATATTTCGCAAAGTATCATTCCTTCAATTAATAAGTATATTGATAAAAGTATTATTAATTATATAATAAATAATATTTAAAAATTTCTAGAAATGAGCACTTTGAATGCATAAATAGCTTTAAAAACAATAAAAAGATTAAACTTAAAATTAATGTCAAATTATTTAATGAAAAGTAATAAATTTGGTATTTTAAGAAGATTTTTTCTTCATATCTCTGTAAAAATCACATAAATCATTTATAGGACATTCTTCATGCTTTGGACCAATCGGTCGGCAAATATCCTGCCCAAACCTCACAAAACTCTCATTCAAATCAAGCCAGTACTTCTTTGGAACGATTTTCGTAAGTTCAAGCTCAGTTTCCTCTGGAGTTTTTGTTTTTACAAGCCCGATTCGATTGGATATTCGATGTACATGCACATCTACAGGAATTGCATTTTTTCTAAATCCATAAACTAAAACACAATTTGCAGTTTTTCTTCCAACTCCTGGAAGTGCCAAAAGTTCTTTTATATTGTCGGGAACGGCGTCTTCGTGTTCTTCATGGATTATCCTTGAAGTTTCTTTTACCCGTTGTGCTTTTACCCTGAAAAAGCCCGCTTTTTTAATTAATTTTTCGATTTCATCACGAGGAGCATTGGCGATTTCTTCAGGTGTTTTGTAGACTGAAAAGAGAGTTGCTGCGGCTTCATCTGTGTTTTCATCCCTGGTTCTCTGAGATAAAATGGTTGTAATCAGGACTCTAAACGGATTTGTATTTCCTACAGGCTTTTTAACGTATTTGTGAAGCCTTTTCATTATTATTTTGATCCTTTCAAAGTTTTGAATTTTAATCACCTTGTCTCCATTTCTTGTGTATTGCTGGGCAAACAGTGTAGTAACTGCAAAAATCACATTTCCAGTTATTTGCTTCTCCAACTGATGTTGGTTCTCTTTTTCCAGACCAGTATTCAAGTGCCCATCTCATTCCACGAGTAAAAAACCTTTCATCAAATTTGTATCTTTCTCTGTGAACTTCTTGAAGCGTTTTTTGGTGTATATAAATTATTTCAATAGTTTCGGATAATTCTGGAAGTTTAGTGGCTTCTTTAAGTGTTTTATCAATTATAGATCCAATTGAAAGAAGAGTTCCATATTCTTTCTGCGCATTTTCCTTGATTTCAAGGCTTTTCATGTATTGCTCGCTTAAAATAAGATCATTAAAATCGTTTTCAACTAAGTCGACTCCATAGGCTGTCCAGAAGTCTCCCATCTCTGTTTTTTTATCTATCATGGATTTAAGCCCGTACCAGTAGATCATTCCCTGCATTTTATCTCGAATTATCTGCTGTGGCGATGGAGGATTCAAGCTTTTTCGGGTTTTCATTTCAACTACTTGAGTCTTTTCATGCGCTTTTTTCTTATTTCCAATGCCTTCCACTTCTTTTATTTCTTTGATTTCATCAATAATGCCCATTATAAGTGCAGAGTCGAACTTAAAGAGAATGGGAAGTTCACGGGTTAACCCCTCTTTTTGATATAATTCAAGCCCTACACTCATATTGTGAACGTTAGAGTGGAGTTTGTCGCCAGGAGTTTTAATTTCAACGATTATTTCTTCTAAGACTTCAAGAAATCGGTCTTTATGGATTTCACTACCTATTTCTTTTTCTGGTGTCTTGACTTCTCCGTATTCTCGCCTTAAATCAACTGCCATTTCACACCAGAATTGACTTGCAATTGTTGACGGGCCTAAAACTATTGGAGACATATTATCAAGCTAAATAATAAGTTAAAATTAATTAAAAGATATATTATGAATTAGTTTTCTACTAATTCTAGAAGAATTTCTAATCCTTCCTGAATTCCTTCTCCTTCTTTTGCGATGGTTGGGATTATTTGAATATGAGAATCTATGTACTCAGATTCAGGATTTCCTGGAGATATATCCTGTTTATTTGCAAAAACTACATAAGGAATGTTATTGGTGTTTAAATTATCCATTATTTGGATATCAGTATCTGTAACTCCTCTTGAATTGTCAATGACTACAATAGCACCATTTAACCCGTTTGAAAGGATTTCACGCATGAATTTGAATCTTTCCTGTCCTGGAGAGCCGAAAATATGGATTTTTTCGCCATTAATTATGGTATTACCATAATCGAGGGAAACAGTTGTACCCTTGCACTCAATTTTTGTTACTTTTTCGTTTCTTCTGTTTAGAAGAGTTTCTAAGGTCGTTGTTTTCCCAGAATCTGCTGATCCGAGGATTACAATTTTGATTTCTTTTTTTCTCATCATATCCACCGTTTATCCAGTTTTTGAATAATGAATATCATTTGCCGGATTTTAATTCCATTCTGCATCCAAGCTTTTTCATGGCTTCGGGGAAGTTGGGGAAGGATATATCGTATACGGATGCATTTTTAATCCTTACATTACCTACTTTAAGCCCAACAAGTGAAAGTGCCATAACGAGACGATGATCTCCATGAGATTCGACAATTCCGCCTTTAGCTCCACCTTTAATTATGAGTCCATCTTTTTTTTCCTGAACCTTCACTCCAAGCTTTGAAAGTTCAAGAGCACATGTATGAATCCTGTCAGTTTCTTTAAATCGTGCATGTTCGACATTTGTAATTTCTGTAACGCCATCAGCTATGGCTCCAAGGGCAGCAACTGTTGGTAATAAATCTGGTGAATTTTCCAGATTTACTTGCGTGCCATGAAATTCTTCTTGTCCGATTATTGTAATTTCATCTTCTTTAACTTTAACTTCAGCACCCATTTCTTTGATAATATTTAATATTTGCTTATCGCCTTGTTTTGAGTCTTCAAAGAGATTTTTTATCTTCACTTTCGATTCAAGTGCTGCTGCAGCTCCTATTATGTAAGAAGCAGATGAATAATCCCCTTCAATTGTATAATCCCTGGTTCTGTAGGTTTGTGGTTCTATATGGAAAGAGTTATTTTGCTTACTGTAATTTGGATGTACTCCAAACTTTTCCATAACGTCAACCGTCATATCCACGTATGGTTTGGATATAAAATCTCCTTTAATAATGAGATCTACAGGATTTTCGGCATGAGGAGATGCTATAAGGATGGATGAGATGAATTGGGAACTTACATCCCCTTTGATTTGAGTCAAACCTCCTTTAAAACCACTTTTAATGCAAATTGGAGGTTTACCGTTTCCTCTTGTGGAAATAGCAGTAACAGAAAGCCCTTTAAGTGCATCCAGTAAGTCCTGCATTGGTCTTGTTCTAAGGGAACTATCTCCAGTTAAGACAGTATATTGAGGAGCAAGAGATGCCACTGAAGTCATAATTCTTAGAGTTGTCCCTGAATTTTTAAGATTCAGAACATCTTCAGGGGTCTTTAGAGATCCCCCACTACCATGAACAATTAATTTGCCGTTCTCTTCTTTGATTTTGCACCCTAAAGCTATACAAGCATCCTTTGATGCCAGTGTGTCTTCTGAAAGTAGCGGATCATTAAGGGTGGATTTTCCTTCAGCAAGGGTAGCTATTATAATTGCTCTGTGGGTGTAACTTTTTGAAGGAGGTGCTTTAATTGTTCCCTCTATTAACTCTGTTTTTTGAATTTCAAGCTTCATTAAATCACTTATATAATTATTTCCAGGATTACATCTAAATTTTGGGCATGAATTACTTCTACCTTTTCTCCTGTTTTTCCTACAACTTCTTTTTTGATTTGAACATGGTCCTCTGTAATTGTACAGCCATCAATAATTAATTTTCCTTCATTACTAAGGGTATCTGCGATATGGTCCATATCTGCCGATTGAAGATATTTAACAATTTTAGGTGCATCTCCCTTGAATTCAGGGCCTATCTTTGCCATTTGTGGAGTTATTTCAGTTATCTTCTCTTTTATATCAGGTTTTCCGGACAATACCTTTAAATCGGAAATTCTCATTGTACCCTTAATATCTGCCCCCAAATTTTCTATTCCTTCAATTAAATTAGAATTTGAGGTATAAATATACAGGGATTTAATTGGGGAGTTTAATGAAATCTTGGAAGAAGATTTAAATCTCCTGATTTCCCCTATAAGCTCTACTCCCATGTTTCCAGTTTCTTCAGCATCAACGTTTATTAATTTTTTATCCACTTCTGGCCAGATTGTTTTATGGATACTTAAATCTTCTGGTGACATGTAATGGTAAATTTCATCTGCAAAGTGGGGAGTAATGGGAGCTAAAAGTTTTAATGCAGTTAATATAACTGTTTGGAGGGTGTACTGGGCAGCTTCTTTGGATTCTGCCAGATCTTCAGAATCGGTATACAGCCGGTATTTTACAGCTTCTATGTATTCATCGCAAAAATCATGCCATATAAAGGACTGAATTCTGTTTACTGCATTTGCAAAGTTATAGGATTGGAACGAATCAGTGATCTCATCGACTGTTCTGTTTAATTTTGAGATTATCCATTTATCCAGGGGTTTAAGGATCTCTATAATTTCTGACGGATTTCTAGTTGATTTAAACCCTTCAATATGCATGTTTATAAATCGAAATGCATTCCAGAATTTTCTTAAGAATTTATAGCCGTATTTTACGTCTTTCCATGCAAAGGGAACGTCAGAACCAGGGACACTGTTTGCAGCCCACAATCTCAGGGCGTCAGCTCCGTAGTTTTCCAGAACATCTTCTGTTGAAATTACGTTTCCCCTTGATTTACTCATTTTATGACCGTCTTCTCCAAATACCATCCCATTTACAACTATTTCATCAAAAGGCCTTTTTCCGGTAAGAGCTTTACATCTAAGGATTGTATAAAACGCCCATGTACGTATAATGTCATGTCCTTGAGGTCTTAGTGATGTGGGATAATATTTCAGGTAATCTTCATCTGGCCAGCCAGTGATGGAAAGGGGGCTTATGGAACTGTCCATCCAGGTATCAAGAACGTCAGTTTCTCCTATAAATTCTCCATTACCGCATTCGCATTTTCCCCGGGGTTTATCCTTTGTAGGATCAACTGGGAGCATGTCTTCTGAAGCTATATGTACTTTTTCACATTCGCTGCAGTACCAGACAGGAACGGGGGTTGCAAAAATTCTCTGGCGTGAAATACACCAGTCCCAATCCATGGAACCGGTCCAGTTTAAAAGTCTTGTTTCCATATATTCTGGAGTCCAATTTATTTCGTCTGTGGTGCGTTTTACATCATCAATAAGGTCTTTAACTGCTACAAACCACTGATTTTTAACCAGAATTTCTATGGGAGATTTACATCTCCAGCATAATCCAATGTTCTGCTCCACATTCTCCTGTTTTTTAAGGTAACCTTCTTTTTTGAGGTCTTCAATGATTTTTCTCTTGCATTCTTCAATTTTAAGACCGCAATAATCTCCAGAAACGTCCTGCATTATTCCCTGTTCATCTATAGCTTCAATTATGTCAAGGCCATATTTATTTACCCACAAAACATCTGTTTTATCCCCAAATGTACATATCATAACAGCTCCAGTACCAAATTCTGGATTAACTTCTTTATCTGTTATTACTTCAACTGAACGCCCGAAAAGAGGTACTTCCAGGCGTTTACCTGCAAGTTCCATGTATTTTTCATCTTCTGGATGTACCACAACAGCTACACATGCTGATAATAGCTCTGGTCTTGTTGTGGCTATTAAAACACCCTTTTCTCCATCTTCAGATGGAAACTCCAGATAGTAGAGGTAAGTTTCATTTTCATGATATTCCACTTCTGCAAAGGCAATTGCAGTTTCGCACCTTGGACACCAGTTTACTGGGTGAATTCCTCTGTAAATGAGCCTTTCATTGTACATATTTAAAAATGAGAGTTGAGTTCTTTTCATGTATTCAGGGGTCATTGTAACGAATTCACTGGACCAGTCCTGTGAAAAACCAAGGGATATCATCTGGGCCTTCATCTGCTTTATATTTTTACTGGTGAGGTCCACACACATCTTCCTGAATTCATTCCGCGGAACATCGCCTTTTTTGATGTTGTAAGTTTCCTCTACTTTGACTTCTGTTGGAAGCCCGTGACAATCCCATCCCTGTGGAAAAAGGACATCATAACCCTGCATTCTCTTAAATCTTGCAATCATGTCTATATATGCCCAGTTAAGGACATGTCCCATGTGGATGGATCCTGTTGGATATGGAGGGGGTGTATCTATTATATAATTTGGTTTGTTACCATCGCCTATAAACGTGAAAACATTGTTTTTTTCCCATTTACTTTGCCAATGACTTTCTTTTTTATGATCATAATCCTTTGGAATGTTATCTGGAGTCATCTGTTTTCTCCTTTAAAATAAGTTAGAATAATTTAATCTTTGATCTACTGATATATTGTTATTTGCATTATATACTTTTATGATTAATCTCCTGGATAGAAATTTATAAGTATTTTAGACCTTATTTCAATGATTTATTATTTAATTATGTTGTCAGCATGTTTTTAAGCTCATTTAAAATAGAAAAAAGACTTATTTAGATTGAAGTTATGTTTCATTGGAATAATAATATAAAAATAGCCAAATTTATTTTTATGGGAGTACTTAATGAAGTTATGAGGGATCAATGAGCACCCCCACAACTTCAAGCACGTCCTAGCAGTGGTGTAGAGATTTGAGGAATATAAGATGTCCTCAAACTTCAGGTATATTATATTTCAGTAATAGTATTAATATATTTCGTATTAATTCTTTCCTATGTACTTATATATATGATAATTAAACATGATGATTTAAGCATTATACTAAAGAGTTTAATGATATTCTAATCTTTATTAAGTTTTAAAAAGCATTATAATTTTATATTACTAATTTAAATTTTATATAATTGTTTATTTTATCCCTATTATTTAAATGGTGATTTTTAATTTAATATGGTATTATTTCATATTAGATTCATACAAAAAAATATTAAAAATTGTTTTTTAGGGAAATATGAGCTTTAAATTTTATAATAATGGGATTAAATCAAATTTTATGCTATTAAACTTTCAAAATATAACTATTTTGTATTATATAATTCTTAAAGCATTCTAAATTAATTTTATATTTTTAATATTGCTTTGAAATCTATAAAAAATTTAATGATTGAATATTTGTTTCGTTAATTTAATAATAAAAATAACTTTTCTCATTAAATTTATATATATAATTTAAAGATGTTCAGCTAATTTATTAACTATTTAAAGATGAATAATGGTTATATAAAATTTTCCATTTTATATTTTTAGCATAATATAAATAGTCAATACTTACAAATTAATACTCATTGGGAGGCATATTATAAAAGGCATAAAGGTGTACTGGATGTCAAAAAAGGATTAAATATCCGGATATTCATTTTTACACTCTATTTATATGATATCATGAATTTATGACAGTTAGGTATCTGCATATGCTGAAATGGTATAGTATGTAAATACATTCATGGAGATAATGTATGAACAAAGCTGATAAGATCTATGATATTACTGAAAAGTTACTGCATGAGGTCAATGGAGAAGGCGTCATAAGTGAAAATATTATCAGGTTAGTCAGTGAACTAAGAATCCACCAATCAAAGCTGGAAATGCAAAATAAGGAGCTTCAGAAAGCCCAGTTAAGCTTAAATAAATCAAGGAGGAAATATATCGATCTCTATAATTTCTCACCAGTTGGACTATTCACCTTAAACAAGGAATTGATAATTACCGATGTTAATGTGGAGGGTATCCTGCTCCTTGGAAGGGGCAAGTCAAAAATAATTAACAGGTCTTTTGTCAATTTTATTACTGAAAATTTTCAGATTAAATTTTCAAGATGTATGAAAAGAACTTTAGAAACAATGGAAAACCAGAATTGTGAAATTGAATTTATAAAGGGAGATAGCACTTATTTACACGCCAACATAAAATCAAGAATAATAATCGATGAAAATGGAGACTTCAACGGATTTCAAATAGCCGTAAATGACATTTCAGTGGATAGAGTGGTGGAAGCTTTAAAAGACAGTGAAAAACGTCTTAAAGATGCTGTTGAAGAACTTGAAATCTTTAACGCTGAATTACAGAACTATTCTTTCATTACAAGCCATGATCTTCAGGAACCACTGCGTACCATGGCCAGTTATGCTGGACTTCTTAAAAAAAGATATAAAGGCAGGATTGATGATGATGCCGATGATTTCATAGAGTACATAGTAGGTGGGGCATCCAGAATGCAGCGTATGATAATTGGACTGCACAATTATTCTAATGTGGGAAATAAGACCGCTGACTTGGAATATTTCAGCGCTGAAGATGCTCTTAATACTTCCCTATCCAATTTAATGTATAAAATTAAAAAATATCATGCTCATGTGACTAATGATCCTCTACCTGTAATCTATGGCAATAAAGAAGATATAACAACAGTATTCCAGAATTTAATTGATAACGCTTTAAAGTTCCGTAAAAAAGTCTTTTCACCCAGAATACATATTTCAGTCCAGCAGGATGATGATGAATATGTTTTTTCTGTTAAGGACAATGGCATTGGAATCGAGGAACAGTACTATGGTAAAATATTTGAAATTTTTAAGAGATTGCATCCAATCGGAAAATATCAGGGAGTGGGAATTGGCCTTGCCATTGCAAAACGAATTATAAACATTTACGGCGGATATATATGGGTGGAATCTAAAGTAGGGGTTGGATCCACCTTTTATTTCACAGTAAAAATTACTGAAAAACAATAAATCTTTATTTTTTTAAGTTTAATTAACATTTAAAAATAAATATCAATCCATATTGGGTTTAAAAGCTAAAAAAAAGTTGTGAGGATGGTAAATGGCCCTAATATGATGATTTTCCCCACAACTTT
This sequence comes from Methanobacterium sp. UBA176, assembly GCA_002505765.1. GTDB lineage: Archaea > Methanobacteriota > Methanobacteria > Methanobacteriales > Methanobacteriaceae > Methanobacterium_D. The sequence continues at coordinate 19,636 of DAVZ01000071.1, forward strand.
AATTTAGTCATAGTATATGTATTGAAATCCCCTATGTAATGGATATTATACTCTACTATAACTCAAGGTATATCTATAGTATTGGAGGGAAGTTATGAGTATTCCCCGATTTTCTCATAACTTCAAATATTTATTTATGTGTAATAGTTTATAAACTTTTCGTATTAATATTTCTTTTTGTATTCTGGAATTTTTAACCTATATAATGATTCTTAATTTAAATATTAAAACCAAATAACATATCTAATAACTAATAATCTGTTATAAATTGCTATATTGATATTTTAAATTTACATATTACATATGGTATGTTAATATTCACTATTTTCCATAAAATACGGGTTTAAATTTCTCAATACATAAAAGGGGAAAAATAATATTAAATAAATTGGGGATAAAATTTTGCAGAAATTCATCTATAATAAATAAAATACTTTATTTTGCATCATGATTTAAATGGGTGTATTAATTTAGAGTTTAGGACGAAATCGGACCATTTATAAATTTAAAATTAATCGTTTGTACTGAAAAATTTATTAGAAGTGTACTTAAAGCAGTTAAGTAGAAAATTTGGGAGAATATTATGGGGACTTATTGAAATTTAACTTCAGAAAAATTTACTAATAATGAGTTCAATAATAAATTCTATAATTTATAGAAAAAATTATTCCTTAATAAGTATAATTAAAAGAAATATTTTGGAAATATTGATCAATAAAAATTATTTCGTTAATAATGGTGATATTGATGGAAATTTTATGGTTCTATATAGCTGTAGTGCTTGCTATAAGCGATGAAGTACACAGTAAGATAATGTGGAATATCTTCGCTGATTTTTACATACTTCTAGCAGGGATAATTAAAAGGAACGTGGTTTCCAATATAAGGCTCTGGGTCATTCATGAAGCAATTGAAGCAGGATTTCACTTTATAGTTCTTTCAATAGTGTTTTTATCCCTTGAAATAGGTATACTGGCAGCTTTAATTCATATGATAGTGGATCTTTACCATGAACTTGCAGGACTAAAAATGACTCACCTGCAGCATAGAGCACTGCATTTTACTGCAGAATCCATATTTTTCATAGTCATTTTAGCAATAACAATTTAATGTTAGGGGGGGGTATCTATGGCAGATCCAATAAATATTTTATTGGTAGAGGATAATCCTGCCGATATTCGTTTAATTAAAGAGGTTTTTAAAGATACAAATTTGAATAATGAAATATTTGTGGTCAATGATGGAGTAGAAGCTATTAATTTTTTAAATAGGAGGGATAAATTTTCAAATGTATTCAGGCCACATTTGATTTTATTAGATCTGAATTTGCCTCGAAAAGACGGTCGTGAAGTTTTAAAAGAGATAAAAGAAAATGATGACTTCAAATGTATTCCCATAGTGGTTTTAACAACTTCAAGTTCAATGGAGGACATTGTTAAAGCCTACTGTAATCAAGCAAACTGTTATGTTACAAAACCAGTTGATTTTGACCGCTTTCATAATGTTATTAAATCCATTGAATATTTCTGGCTTAGAACGATAAAATTACCCAAAATATATTAGGAGGGGTGATTTCAGAGTAAAAATGTTTTTGGAGCTTCAATATGGAAGAAAAGCTTATTAAAGTTTTAATAATTGAAGATAATTTCCATGATTTTAGAATTATAGAGGAAATGCTTAAGGAAATTAAAAATCCAGTATTTGAACTGTACCATTCCCAGACCCTTGATGAAGGTTTGAAATCTTTAGTTAAAAATGAATTTGACATTATGCTTCTTGATTTGAATCTTCCAGATAGTGTGGGACTGGATACATTTGCAAGTGTCTATGATCAGGCCCCAGAAATCCCGGTTATAATATTAACAGGTTTTGACGATGAAGATCTGGCTATAACTGCAGTAAGAGAAGGTGCACAGGATTATATGGTCAAGGGACAGGTAAACAGTCTTCTTCTTTCCAGATCGATTTCCTATGCAATTGAACGCAAGCTCATTGAAGATGAATTGATACGTCATAGGTACTACCTGAATGAACTGGTTGAACAGAGAACTGAAGAGCTTGAAAATCTGAATTTAAGCCTTCAAGAAGAAATTCAAGAAAAAGAGATACTCATTGAAGAGATTTACAGACGTATTCAATTTACATTGAAGTTAATATCAGGGATCATAGGTATGGATCAATCCATGATTAAGGATGATGAAATTTACCATCTTCATATTAAAAATCAAACCCGTGTAAACGTGATAACACTGCTTCATGACATACTGGAGCAATCAGAGGATTTTGCAGTGATCAACTTCGACAAATTCACAACAGATCTTATAAACTATTTATCTGACATATATGTAATAGATAAAAAGAAACTTCAAGTCAATATGAATATGCAAGTGGTTTTAATGGATATAAACACTTCTATTCCCTTAGGATTAATTCTAAATGAACTACTATCTGAAAAGTTAAAAAATAACTCATCCATGATAAATATTGGTTTAAAATTGGATGAAAACGAGGTTTTTAAACTTTCCCTAAATTACGATGGATTTTCTGACGATGCTGAATTAAAAACACCTGAATTAAGATTTATTCGTACTATACTGGAGCAACTGGGTGGCTCTGTAGATTTCACCAAAAATGGGGACATAATTATTAGTTTAAAGGAAACTAAAATTTAATTTTATTTGTTGGATAAGAATGAACATAAAAATTAATCATTTTTAGAGAATGCCCTGGAAAAATCCTCTAAGTTACACTGCTATAGATCGCTTTTTTTTGGTTTTTAATCTTTTTCAGTTATACCATCAAGGCTTTTTATATATGGACATTCTCCCGTACTTTATTTTGGTTTTCAAGACATATATATTTTACTATATTTATATAAATAAGTATTATTAATTGATGGTCAGGGTTCTCTAAATTTAATATTAAACATTAAAGCATTATAAAACCTTTTTTAAATAAATAGGATTATTATATTATTTTAAATGATAATTGTCAATGAATAAAACATTTTAGAGCTGAATTCTAAATAATCGGCACTTACAGCAAGAATCCAGTATTGCGGTTATCAAATTAGAAGCAATAGAAATAACCAAATATCTCTTTATAAACCCTTATTAATAAGAGCATTATAAGAAGACTTTCAACTAATAACTATAAACTCAATTAAATAATGTTTTCTTTAACAAATTAATGTACCCCCAGGTTTCAAGAGGTGGGGGTAAAGAATTGTAAGCAGTGAATAAAGAAAAGGTTTAGAGGATTCTTTTAAATGAAATAAGAAAAATATAAAATTCTACAATTGCAGTTATTAAAGGTAATAAGCAATCTTAATTAATTCAATGTTATTTTTCTTCTAAGATCATCATAACAATTACAATAATGGCCAGTAAGGAATAATGAATTACCAGGGGACGATGATCTATTTTTTGAAGGTTCTGGCAAGACACTCTGGTTCTGTATAGGCTCTTTCAAGGTAGAACCCATCAAAATATAATAAATTACTTTAGATTTATTAGTATCCATTTCATTGTGTTTTATGGAGTTATCTGGAGTTCTGTAATGTCTTTATCATGTGGATTATTCATTCTAACATTTCAGTAGCAACCTTCAAGATTTAAATCAGATTTAATTAGGTTAGAGTTGTTGTTAAAGACGTTTGAATCCATCCAAGTTTTTTCAATCTATTTTTCATTGAAATCCGATTTATTAAGGACATATATAAGAACCTGTGCTTAATTTATAAAAGTGAATTCACTGGAGTTAAAGATTTTAATGGATGGTGGGATTATCAGGGGCTAAAAAACTTAATCATGGTAATCATCGTTATTGGATATATTTTTGGTGCGTTTCTACATTTTTCATCCTGAGGTCTATTACATCAGCAAAAGCAGCAGTTAAGAATTAAAAAACGAAATGGAGATTATAGAAAATAAGCATCTTATTCATGGGTATATATTAAATTTAATTGTTTATAAATATCAAAATGATTTAATAACCTAAAATTTTATTTATCTGATAAAATATTAGAAGTAGTATTTTTGGAAAGGCATAAAGGAGGTGAAAAGAATGAATGAAGAACAATCAGAAATTTAATTCATGTAACTTTTCACCTAGACTAGATAAGTCCTACTATACACTTGTTATCACATTGATATAGGTTTTTCCTGGATTAAATGTGACAAATTTCACATAATTTAAAATTAGAACATTATTAGTAACATAAATATGTATTCAAAGTTAATAACTTATTAAGAATATTTGTAAGCATTATATTTCTATAGTTTAATAATAATAACTAATCATATATATTTTTTTGCAAATTGGAGGTTTTTAATACTTATAATGTGAATATTATCACCAGTACCTTTTTACGATGGAAGAGATGATAAAGGCTATTCCCAGAACTATGACTATGGTGGCTCCTGAAGCTAAATTAAAGACATAAGAAAGTAATAAGCCTGAAATATTCAATAATATCCCTAAAAGAACAGAATAAATCATTACTCTGTTGATGCTACTTGTATACTGATTACTTATTGCTGCAGGAATGCTTAAAAGAGCAATAACCAGTATAACTCCCACGACTTTTATAAGTACAACCACGCTCAGGGCAACAATGCATAGAAGCAGTAGATAAAGAAACTCCACCCTGATTCCAATGGCCTTTGAAAACTCCTCATCAAATGAAATGGCAAGAAATTCCCGTCTAAATAAAAATACTACAAGTAGAATTATAAGATCTAAAAGCAGCATCAGGTAGAGATCAGATTCTGGAACAGTGAGTATGTTCCCAAAAAGATAGCTGAACAGGTCTGGAGCAAATCCAGGACTTAGATTTATAAATATTACCCCAAGTGCCATTCCAGTGGTCCATAAAATCCCAATAGCTGCATCCTCACTTACCTTGATTCGTTTGTTGATCAATCCAATGCTTATTGCAGATAAAATGCTGAAGGGAATGGCTGCAATAACAGGATTTATACCAATCAGGTATCCCAGGCCGATACCTCCAAAGGCGGCATGTGAAATTCCGCCGCTTATGGAAACTATCTTTTTTACCACCACGTATGTGCCCACGATGCCGCAGGCAACACTTACAAGAACCGCTGCAATAAATGCGTTCTGCATGAATTCGTACTGTAGAAACTCCAACATAGATATCCCTAATGCTTTTTAAACACCCTATGGGGAATTCCATGGCCTATTATTTCTATTGGACATTTGTAGGCTTCCTGGATTGCATCTGCAGATCCTTCTGGGGTTCCATGATAGAATAAGTTACCGTTAAGACAGGCGATTTTATCCACGTACTGGCAGGCAACTCCAACATCATGGGTAACCAGTATTATGGTCATTTGTTCTTTTAAATTCATTAGAAGATCATAGAAATCTTTTTGCATCTTTGGATCTACGCTTGCTGTAGGTTCATCCAAAAGGAGAAGTTTTGGTTCTCTTGCAAGGGCTCTGGCAATAAAAATTCTCTGCATTTGACCTCCAGATAGTTTGCTTATCTGTCTGTCTTTAAACTCAAGCATTGAAAGGGCATTTAAAGCTTTAACTACAGATTCTTCATCATTTTTATTGTAATTTTTGAATAGTCCATTGTACCTTCCCATTAAAACTACTTCAAACGCGCTGATGGGAAAATTCAGGTCAAAATAAGCTTTTTGGGGTAGGTATCCAATTAATTTAAGGGCATCTTCAGGATCCCTTCCCAATATCTTTATTTTACCCTCATGGGGTTTGATTAAATTCAAAATGGTCTTAAGAAGGGTACTTTTACCCCCTCCATTGGGTCCTATAATGGCTAGAAAATCCTTTTCATCAACATTTAGATTGATATCTTTAAGAATATGGGATTTATTAAGATTCACATATAGATTCTCTATTTGAAGAGCTTTTACAGACATTATATTCCTAAAAATTATTTTTGTTGATTTAGAGTTATTTTAAAAGATTCGGCCACTTTATTCAGATTCTGGAGGTAGTTTCTATCAAGATCATCGAGAAGGACAACCTGACCGCCTATCTCTGATGCAATTGTATCTGCATTTTTCCTGCTGTACTGGGGGGAAATAAAAATTATCTTTATATTTTCTCTTTTAGCCTGGCTTATTAAAGCTGCAATTCCCTGAGGCCCCGGTTCTTTTCCGTTTTTTTCCACTGCAATTTGTGTAAGGTTGTAGTCCCTGCAGAAGTATCCCCATGCAGGATGATATACCAGTATCTTACCATTTTCATAGCCTGAAAGGGATTTTTCTATACTTTTATCGGCTTTATCAAGTTCCTGGAGATATTTATCTTTATTTGATTTATAATATTCTTTATTTGCTGGATCTACCTGAATTAAACCCTGATATGTATTTTCTACCATTATCCTGGCGTTACGGGGTGAAACCCAGACGTGGGTATCGTACTGACTTTCTTCATCCCCTTCTGTATTGGGAATAAATTTTATTCCCTGTGAGCAATTTATTACAAGCATTTTACTGTTAATACCCTTTATTTTGTCCATCCACACATTTTCAAATTCTATTCCAGATCCAACTTCAGCGTAGAGTTCTGCCTGGCTTAAAGCCTGCAGCTGCTGAGGTAAAGGTTCATATATATGGGGATTAGCCCCTGCAGGAACCATGGTGGTTACTTTAACCTTATCTCCACCAATCTTTTCTACAAACTCTGCCTGCGGGGGTATACTTACTACAACGTTGATTTCAGGGTTATTTATATATGATTGACTTTGAGATGCTGAATATATAAAGAATCCAGTAATCATTAAAGCAGTAAGAAGAGTTAACAGGATTAATATCCTTCTTGTTTTCATTAAAGCCACCAAAATTTATTATATACTTATTTAGATTATATTAAGTAGTTAATAATATTTAAACATTATGTTAATAAAAATTATCAAATTATTTATAGGATGTTATTAAATAATAATTACATGCCAATAGTGAGTATTTCTCTAAACGAAAAATTACTGGAAGAAATCGATAAAATCAAGGATGAAATAGGATTTTCAGGACGTTCTGAAGTTATAAGAGCAAGCGCCAGAATGTTAATTGCTGATAATAAGGAAAAGGAAAAATTAGAGGGGGAAATTAATTCAATTCTGGTTTTAATCCATGGTCAGGAAGTGGAAGATAGTGTAACTGAAATCAAGCACGACTTTGAAGATATAATCAACACCCAGATACACAGCCATCTTAAGGAAAACAAGTGCATGGAAATCTTTATTCTGGACGGACTGGCCGAAAGGATTAAGGAATTATCTAAGATGTTTCAAAAAAGCCGTAAAATAGACTACGTTAAACTGATAGTGGTTTAGTTATCAACTAAAAACTGTTCACAGGTTCCCGATGAAATAATCATTTCTATCATAATAATCCTCGGACACCATTATCTGAAGCTCAAAAATATTTACATCGTCCTTGATATGATAGTTCCATCTAAATCAGTGGGAAGGATTGGCACTTGAATTAAGGATTTGACATATGTAAAATGTCCTAATCACTTAGCTCCTTTATTGTTTTCTTCTACTCATAAACCTGTTTTCATCCCCAGAGCTTCTTAAATTAATTCCTATTTTTGAATAAATACAACTTAAATTAATTATACGATGTCATTATCAAAAAAGGTATAATGTTTTTGTACATACTCTTAACATGGAAAGAATGTTGAAAATAATCATCATATTTGATATAATTATAATTGCTATTTTGGTGTATATTTTGAATGTAATTTTTTCTAATTTCTATTAAAAATCTTATTCAGACTTGCTACCTTAATGTCTATAAAGAATATATCAACATTACCCAAGTTATAAAGAGGATTTTGATTAACTTCCATTTGCTAATATGATAATATAGTTAACTGTTCTAATGCCTTTTTATGACAAATAAACTGTTAAAATACCACATATACATAGTAATAATTAATTAAAGCTTTTAACGTCACCTCATTTTAGGGGTTTTTTCAAAATCCTCTAAAATAAATATGAAGGACAGCAGAACTTGAAGAGGCATTCTAAATAACGGATTTTTTTAATATAGACCGTCCCTGAAGTGGTTACATTTATCCTTAGTAGTGATCGGTTAATTTTGGACAGGTAACCAAAATTAATTATGGAACACCCCCCTCCTATAAATATTACTAAATTATGAATAATTATTACAAATGGGAATGAAGAAATGCATAAGAGAATAACATATTAATAGATTCTCTCATTGAGTATCAATTCAAAAATAAGAAATTCATCCAGTACTGAAATGCTTTTATATTTATGAAAATTTGTGGAAGAACAATATATAAATTAAATATGATGGGATAAGCATAAAAAATAAATGAACAAAGATAATTACTTGAATGATGTAATTATCCCTTTAATTAAAATCACCAATCTTGGACATTAACAGGTTCATCGCTACAAACTGGTTCTTCACAAGCTGATTCATCGTAAGGTTGTTTCTTCACAAACTGGCACCTTGCAAGCAGGTTCTTTAGAAACTGGAGGATCACTTACTGGTGTTTTGTAAACTGCCGGATCAGAAGATGGTGAATAATTGGCTCGTTCAGGGTAACAGTTGCATCACCAACGGTATACAAATTTCTTCAAAAGCAGGTATAATTACTGGCTTGCAACAGGAATCCTCAGGTTGGGCCATTGCTACCCCGCTTACTCCAATGAGTACAGGTACAAATAGTATTAATATTATGTATTTCCACTAAGAAGGCATTAGAGATTAGTATACGTGTCAAACAGGTACAAATAGTATTAATATCATGTATTTCCACTAAGAAGGCATTAGAGATTAGTATACGTGTCAAACAGGTACAAATAGTATTAATATCATGTATTTCTTCATGTTTCCTCATCTCCCTTTAGGTGGAATAATCGGGAATGACACTACTGTTAGTTGGTGCTCATTTATAATTTATTGATCTAATAAAAAAGTTTTATTACAAAATTAAAATAGAAAAATTAAATATATTAAAAAATCATAACTTTCCTACTGGAATTTTTTGAAAAATCCACCTAATAACAAAAATTTAGGGTTCTATATTAACTTAAATAACAGAAATTAAAAAAAATAATTAAATTCACTTCTAATTTAACTATTATATTAATATATATTGTTGTGTAAAATGCCCATATTAAAAAAATAGCTTAATAAACTCATCTATTTTTATACATCTTTTCATAATAAACCATGTATTCTCCGCTTTTAATCCGCATCCACCAGTCTTCGTTTTCTAAATACCATTTTATGGTTTCAGCTATTCCTGTTTCAAAGTTATATTCCGGTTTCCAGCCTAATTCTCTTTGAATTTTAGTTGAATCAATTGCATATCTTCTATCGTGGCCAGGGCGATCCTTTACAAACTGGATTAGAGATTCGCTCTTTCCCAAATATTTTAGAATTAATTTCACAATATCTATGTTCTTTTTTTCGTTATTTCCACCAATATTATAAATTTCTCCACTCTTTCCCTCATGGAGAACCAGATCAACTGCTTTACAGTGATCGTAAACGTGCAGCCAGTCCCTCACATTTAAACCATCGCCATAAACTGGAAGGGGCTTATCTTCAAGGGCATTGGATATCATTAAAGGAATCAACTTTTCTGGAAATTGGTAGGGGCCGTAATTATTTGAGCATCTGGTGATATTTACCGGCAGATCAAATGTTTTATTATAAGCCCTTACCATTAAATCGGCAGATGCCTTACTTGCTGAATATGGGCTGTTAGGTGATAAACAGGTAGTTTCTTTAAAATAACCTTTCATGCCCAGTGAACCATAAACTTCATCTGTTGATATCTGTAAAAACTTTTCAGTGCTGAATTTTTTTGCTGCATCTAAAAGAACCTGTGTTCCAAGGACGTTTGAATTAATGAATATTTCAGGATCTTCAATACTGCGGTCAACGTGTGTTTCGGCTGCAAAATTCACGATATAATCTGTATTCTGCACAATACTATCAACAAGTCTTTTATCGGTTATATTACCTTTTACAAATGTGTAATTAGGATTTTTTTCTATTCCAGTTAGATTTTCTAAATTTCCACAGTAGGTGAGCGCATCTAAATTAACAATTTCATAATCAGGGTATTTATCCACCATATAGCGCACGAAATTGCTCCCTATAAACCCTGCTCCTCCAGTAATAAGCACTTTCATTATATTCACCATTTAAAAATAGGTAACAGTTTCTTTTAATGGTTTTAATTTTTTATCCTTATCTGATAAAATTATTTCCATATTATCTACTGGCCAGCGGATATTTATATCAGGGTCGTTCCAAAGGATTCCACCTTCATCCTGGGAGTTATAAAAGTCTGTGCATTTATAGGTAAATTCTGCCTCTTCTGAGAGTACCAGAAAGCCGTGTGCAAATCCCTCAGGTATGTATAACTGTTTTTTGTTTTCCTCGGATAGTATTGCTCCATCCCATTTTCCGTAGGTGGGGGAGTTTTTTCTTAGATCAACTGCTACATCAAAGACTTCTCCCTTTATCACCCTGACCAGTTTGCCCTGGGGCTTTTTATACTGGAAATGCAGTCCCCTTAAAACACCCCTTTTGGATTTTGATTGATTGTCCTGGACGAAGGTAGCATCCAGTCCTGCTTCTTTAAAATCATCAGCATGATAGGTTTCCATGAAGTATCCGCGCTTGTCTCCAAAAACTGTGGGTTCTATGATATAAAGTCCTTCAATTGATGTTTTATTGAACTTAAATTTACCCATAATCATCTTCCCTGTTCATTAACAAGATCCTTTAGATAGTTACTGTATTCAGTTTTTTCTAAGGTTTTAGCCAGCTTCAAAACGGTTTCTGCGTCTATCCAACCATTATTATAGGCAATTTCTTCAAGACATGCTATATAAAATCCCTGTCTTTTTTCTATGGCCTCAACAAAATTACTGGCCTCCAGAAGCCCTATATGGGTTCCTGTATCAAGCCAGGCCATACCCCTACCCAGTAATTCCACTTTTAATTCCTTTTTTTTTAGATAAGCTTCATTAACAGATGTGATTTCAAGTTCCCCCCTGGATGATGGCTTTACATTTTTTGCTATTTCCACCACCTGTTTATCGTAGAAGTAAAGTCCTGGAATAACGTAATTGGATTTTGGTTTCTCTGGTTTTTCTTCAAGGGAAAGCACATTTCCATCCTCATCGAATTCAACAACTCCAAAGGCCTTTGGATTTTTAACATAGTAACCAAAAATAACAGCGCCCTTTTCCAGAGAAGCAGCCCTCTGTAATATCTCGCTGAACCTGTGACCATGAAATATGTTATCTCCAAGGACCAGAGCCACATTATCATCGCCAATAAACTCTTCTCCAACGATAAATGCATCTGCAAGCCCTCTTGGCTCATCCTGCTCTGCATAGGAAAAAGAAACCCCCAGATCACTGCCGTCTCCTAAAAGTTCCTCATACATGGGCAGGTCTCTTGGAGTGGAAATTATAAGTATTTCCCTGATTCCAGCAAGCATTAAAACAGATAATGGATAATAAATCATGGGCTTATCATATATGGGTAGCAGCTGCTTGGACACGGCTTTTGTAATTGGGTAGAGCCTTGTACCGGACCCTCCTGCAAGTACTATTCCTTTCATTCTTCATTCTCCTCCAGTAATTTCATATAATCCTTTAAAGCCTCTTTATAACTTCTAATTTCTTTTAGTCCTTCCATTTTCCAGTTGTAGTTTTCAAGAACAGAATACTTGGGTCTGGGTGCTGGCTGTGGATATTCTTCAGTTGTAACAGGCTTAACTTCTATATCAATTCCAGCCATATCAAAAATTTCACAGGCATATTCATACCAGGAGCATGAATCACTGTTAGTAATATGATAAATACCATATCTCGGTTTTTTTATGAGTTCTGCAATAGCATTGGCCAGATCAAGAGTGTATGTAGGGGAACCTATCTGATCATTAACAACAGATAATGTATCATTTGTTTTAGCTAAATTAAGCATAGTAGTGACGAAGTTATTCCCATGGAATCCATATAGCCACGATGTTCTTACGATATAAAATTTGTTTAAAATATCCCGGATATAAACTTCTCCCAGATACTTGGTTTTACCATAAACACTCAATGGATTCGGCTGGTCATATTCATGGTACGAACTGCCCTTTTCACCATCAAATACATAATCGGTACTGATATATACCAGAGCACTATCTGCCTGGCTGCTGGCAACGGCAACATTTCTTGTTCCAAGGACATTAACATTATATGCAGTGTCCTGATTTGATTCACAACCATTAACATCAGTAAAAGCTGCTGCATGCACTACAACGTCAGGATTAATTTCTTTTATTGTTTTAACAGTTTTGTCAATATCAGTTATGTCCAGCGTGTAAATTGTGGTGGTACTGATTTCATTCTCATCACCTAAAACATCCACCAGGTCATGTCCAAGCATTCCTTCTGCACCGATAATTAAAACTTTCATCTCTACTCAACTCCTTTTTCTGTACTCATGGGTGAATTCAGCGTCGTAAAGCTTTGAGGGGGTGATGATTCCTGGTTCAAGCACCTTTCCCACCACTATAATTGCAGTTTTTTGGATTTTAGCATCCCTTACTTTGTGGGTAATATTTTCTAAATTTCCCCTGATAACCTTTTCATCCCTCCAGGTTGCTTTTTTAACAACTGCAACTGGAGTATCTGGGGGATAATGGTTTAAAAGTTCATCAACAACTTCCCCTATTTTTTGAATCCCTAAAAAGATACACATGGTTGCATTAGTTCTTGCAAGTTCGCTTATAGATTCCTTTTTAGGTTTTGGGGTTCTTCCATGGGGTCTTGTTATTATAACAGTCTGTGAGATTTCAGGTAAGGTCAACTCTGTTTCGAGTGCTGCTGCAGCACCAAATAAGGAGCTCACACCAGGAATTATTTCAAAATCTATTTTATTTTCCTTTAGAAACTGGATCTGTTCTCCTATTGCACCGTATATTGAGGGATCACCGGTATGAACTCTGGCGATGGTTTTACCTTTCTGGGTTTCTTCATCCATTATTTCCAGTATTTCCCCAAGGTTCATGGATGCGCTGTTATGTATTTCTGCATTTTCCCTTGCATAGTCCAGTATTCTTCTATTTACGAGAGATCCGGCATAAATTATTATATCCGCAATTTGTATTGCTTTCTGGCCTTTAATGGTTAATAGTTCAGGGTCGCCAGGACCTGCACCTATAAAAATCACTTTTCCCTTCATTTTCTACACTTAATATTTTTAATTAAACTTTTAAAATCTTTACTGCAAAGATGAGTAATCAAAATTATCATGATTTAATATTATTGATGCTTTTCTCCCTTATTTTGACCCTATCTTCAATTTCAATGGCGCCAGATGGACATTTCTGTATGCATATTCCACAATTTCCGCAGGTTTCAGGATTAACTTCTGCTTTCCCATTTTCCTTTATTATTATGGTATTATCCCCTATCTTAACTGTGGGACAGGTATCTCTGCATTCATGACCGCAGCTTTCTCCGCCCTGGCAGATATCATCATTTACAACTGCAGATTTGGCTGCAAAGCCAAGTTCCATTTTAACAGCCTCTTTAATTTTATAACCAGCGATATGCAGTAAAGTGTCCCCTATCTGATTATCAACGCTCATGGAAGCAAGGCAGGGATAATTATGATATCGACTTCCAGCTTCCATTTCAGCACCATCAACAGGTGTACTTTCCAGTTTCTCTGCCACAAACCATGTTGAGCCGCATGGGGCACCTCTTTTAACATTAATTTTCTTTATAATACCGTTGGACTGGATTTCAAGTTCTGGTTTACCGAATACCTTTGCAAAGGCATCGATGTAGGGATCATCTACTGGTTTAAGTGTGCAGAATGGTTTGGGGAATATTATGGTTTTACCTTCCACTTCTTCTTCAATCTCCTTTTGAAGACCTAATGGGATTTGCTTAGGGTGGTAGATAGGAACAATTATTGATTTTGCACCTGTTTTTTCTGTAACAGCAGGGATTATCATATTTATATCGCCAAAAAGTCCCATTGCAAGTATTAAATCAGCTTCAGGGAGGTTTTGGGGTATATGTTCTTCAACGTTATCTATAAATTCCGGTAGATCTTCATCTACTTCATGTATTCCCACCATATTTTCTGCAAAGCCCATTTTAGCCATGTTATTTACAATCCGGGAACTGTATTTACCGGAGCTTAGAATATATATTTTGATATCCATTTCATCCCTACTACTATTATTATAAAATAAGAGGGATCTATTTTCTTTCTATTTTTATTCTGATTGGTGATTTAATGTCTCTTTTTCTGATTTGCCAGACCAGAACAGCTAGAATAATTAAGAATATCAGCCATATGGGGATTACTATGAGTGTGTCATTTGTTTTGATTGTTTTTGTCTGCTGGAATCTCCCGTAGTTTATGGTGGTTTTTGCACTGTATATGCCTACATCAGAAAAACCAGGCTCCCATGTCTCCAAAAGAGTGTAATTATCTTCTGGATATACAACACCTTGAATCGGGATTTTATGGTTAAAAAGACCATTAATTTCTATATTTCCTGTCATATTGGCAGAAACTGTTCCGTTGTTCCTTAATTCATAAACAAAGTTTCCTGGCATGAAACTGATGAGTATAACCGGTGCTTTATGTTTTAATAACTGTAATGATTCTATTATGGGACCGGGAAGACCCACAACAATTTTAATAACCAGCTCTACTCCCTGTTTTATTTTTACTCCAGTATTGTTTTGAGGAGTAGTCGGGACGCCTCTAATTATTATTCCACCTAAAGCATCGAGGTAGTTTATCTTCTCGGGGGCTGTGACTTTGAAATGGATTGTTTTTGATTCACCAGGGCTCATTTTAAATGTTGTTTCATTATTTAAGATGGTTATCCAGGTTGCAATTCCTTTATCTGAATACACCATAAATGAACTGTCTTTAAGCAGTCTTTTCTTTTCCAGTACAACGTCCAGATCTTCATTTCCTATGTTTCGCACCGAAATTTGTCCAGTGACAGTTTCTGATGAACTGAGGTTATATTTGAATTCGGGAGGAGATGCCCACAGTCCTGCACCAGAAATTGGAGAAATTGAATTAAAAAGTATCAGTGAAATTAATATAAATGGCAGTATTTTATTTGTTTTTAGCGAAATCATAGTAATCAATCCTTAATCTAATGAATAAAAATGATTGCATCTTTTGAATATTTAAACATTTTTATGTTAAAATGCCTCTGGAAGTATCCAAAAAAAAGAATGAGAAAAAATAAAAAATTTAATTCAGTGTTTCACTGCAGAATAAATCATTCCTATAGAATAAGCACCATCTTCAGTGTATGCTGGGATAGTTAGCTGCTGTCCAGCACTTGTCCAGTTGTTTGGTGCACCTGATCCCTGGCTTGCTTTGTTCATGTTGCTGTATATCAAGACATTTGTCCCTGATTGAACCTGGTTAAATGCTCCAGTATTGTTGTTTTTTATGAAATAGTTACCGCTTATTGCTATTACATCTGTTGCTAAAAGACTCTGGAATGAGGTCTGGTTTGCTCTTGCAGATAAATCTATTTTAACGTTACCTGTGTTTGCTACCCAGTAATTAAGTGTACCTGTGGTACCTGCTGAAACAGTTCCAAAGTCGACTGGGGTCTGAACAGCTATGGAAATAGCCTGGGGCACGTTAACTGTTACCACCTGGTTTACAGGGTTTGCAGTTGCCGGGCTGTCTCCTGCAGCTAAAAATAATGCAAAGCATAACACAGTTAAAATAGGTATAATCCCTAATAATTTACTATTTTTACTATTCATTTATATTTCTCTCCCTAATTATCTTTAATTATAATTTATAAGTTCATCACATTGATTGTTAATGTGATAACATGATATTGTGATTTTACATATGTTATATATATATTTTTTGCTAGTTTGACGTGAATAAGTGATTACAAAACTATTATTAGTATAAAAAATAATATTAATTTTATTTTTATTGATCAATTGCTTAAATAATTATCTTTTTATTATTATTCATTTATTCGATTTATAAGAAATAATTAGACCAATATTAATTATTTAAATAACAAATAATAACTTTATATAATGTTAAGATTAATTTACTGTTATTTATTATTGATTTTAAGTATAATATATTGATTCTCCACAGGGAATTAAATTAAAATGGTAAAAATTCATTTAAGATATATAATTGTTAATCTTACATGGTTTAGAATTAAATAGGGCCACTATGTAGCGGTATAAATTATTGTTGTGCTGTATACTCCGGGATCTGTATAGGGCGGTACTCTAAAATAATAATTCATGGTATATGTATTATCTATTGACCAGATCATATAATAACGATGTATTGAAAAGTTTGTAGTTGTGATTGCTCTTTTAGTAGCGTATCCTGGACATTCAAATTGAAAGTTACTATAGGGGATTGTTTGTGAAGCATTAGCGACGTTTACAAAATTTCCTGAAGTCCTGACATAAAGATCACCACTGCTAAAAAGTCCATATGCCTGCACACGAGCGGTTGTCGCCCCGGTGAAAGCACGCTCTAAGCCGTCTGCAGCAATAGTTCCAAGATTATAGCTTGTGGGATTTACAGTGAGAGTTACTCCCCATGACATAGGTTGTATAGGTGCATCTAATTCTGTTGAGTTTCCCAGATCTTTGGAAAGGGAATTATTACTGTAATTAGTTTGATTTATAATAGAATCATCTGCAGAAACAGTGAATATACTGACAATAAGTGTAGACAGGAATATTAATGATATTACAGTGTTTTTGTTTCCATTCATTTTAACCATTCGTTCCAATTTTGTGATTATGGCCACAAATTAATAATAAATCCATATTATTATGTGATATTAGAAATATGTATGATATAAAACTTTCTAATACAATTTATAATTAATTTCATTTTTTAACTAAATATATAGCTTATATCCAAACAATAATGGAAAAACAGGTAAATTCTACTATTCTTCAATCTCTCTTTTAGACATGATGATACCTGTTTAGGGTTGTGAATGAATTATAGTTAATTACTAAAATGTTTTTTAACTTATTATTTCATGATGTTCAGTTAATCCCTATTTTCCAGGGATCAAATCTATATTAGAGATTAAATTTAAACACTGGTTAAATCAGTCACTTATTCACTAAAATTGATAAGTTATTTACTATTCCAGGATTAATTAATTTAAAAATTAAAATAAGCTGAAAATTATCTAAAGAATAAAAAAGAGGGAATTAAATCCCTAAAAATAAATTATTTTCTTTTCGGTGCAATGAATCCACCCAACACAGCCAGTATTGCAAGTACAAGCATACTTAATGGTATACCAGATTCCTGCATTCCTACAGTGTCTTCTGTTGCTGCATTAACCACTTTCACCGCATTAATGGTTGCAGACTGTACACTTGCTGGTAATGCAGTGTCGTAGGTATCTGTGGTTACGCTTGGGTTAATAACGAAGCTACCGGCTTTTAGAACCTTTACATTCACATTGAGCCATGGGTCAAGTACTGGTACTGTTCCAAGGGTCCAGGTTACGGTTCTTGTTGCAGGATCGTAGACTGCTGCTGGATATCCTGGTTCTGTCTCTAAACTTACAAACTCAAGGCCTTCAGGGATAACATAGGTAAATACAACGTTGTCTGCTGCATCAGGTCCTTTGTTTCCTAATTTAAAGGTGATTTTAATGGTTTCACCTACATTAGGGTTCTTTTTGCTTACAGTTGTAAGGACGTATATGCTGGATTGTGGGACTTTGAGTTTTCCAGTACCGCTGGCACAGGCGTATTTATCGTCTGCAGCAAATTCGGCTGTAATATCGTAGTTTCCACCTACAAGTTCAATTAAGTAGGGGATGGTTGCCACACCGGTTGCGTCTGTAGTAGCACTTCCTGCATGGACTCCGTTTACCTTAAAGAGTATTGTTTTACCTTCTATGCCGGTATTACTAAGGTTGTCGGTTAAAGTAGCTTTAAGGGTAACTGTTTTTCCTTTATTTCCAGTAATGTCATTAACAACCAGACTGGTTGGTATTGCATTTACTGTTAGTGTATTTACGCCATTTGATACTGCATATTTTCCATCTGCTGTAAAAAATGCAGTTATTAATCCAGGATAAGTTCCTACGTCTTGAACGATGTTGTAAATCCATGAAGCATAACCATTAGAGTCTGTGAGGCTTGAGCCCTGTAATACACCATCCACATAGAATGCTACTGGTTTACCTGCTATGGCTATATTATGAGCTGTGTCCCATAATCTGGCAGTTAAAGCAGTGTTATCCCCCTTATAACCTGAAGCAGGATCTAAAGTTAGACTGGTAGGAATTGCGTTTACTGTAAGTGTGTTTGCACCGTTACTGCTTGCATATTGGGTGTCTGCTGAGAATATGGCTGTTATTAAGTCTGGATAAACTCCAACATCTTCAGCTATATTATATGTCCATGTAGCGACACCGTTAGTATCTGTTAAACCTGAACCTTGGAAAACATTATTTATGTAGAAGTCTACGTATTTACCTACTATAGCTCCGTTATGAGCGGTATCCCATAGGGTTGCGCTTAGAACAGTGTCATCATCTTTGTATCCAGATGCTGAGTCAACAGTTAAACTAGTAGGTATGGCATTAACAGTTAAATCGTTAGCGCCGTTACTGGGTAAATATATGGTGGTTCCATCAAAACATGCTGTTATGTAGCCGGGGTAACTTCCAACACCTTGTAATATGGTGTAATCAAAGGTTGCCATTCCATTACTATCTGTGGTTCCAGATCCAACAGGATTACCGTTTATAAAGAAATTGACGCATTGACCTGCAAGACCATTACCTCCAGATGTTAAAGTAGCGCTCAGGGTGGTTGGATGGTCTTTGTAGCCGCTTGCTGGGTTTACAGTTAAACTGGTTGGAGCAGTTACAGTTAGGGTTTGAACGTTGCTTGTAGAGCTTTTAAGGTAATCATAATTGCCGAATAAATCTGAATATAATCTGCCATTGTATCTGGCCTGAATGTTTTTGATTCCAGGAGTAGATGGAGTGTAGGTTATACTTGCCCATCCCATTTGCCAGTCATACCAGTTCGGTCCAGCCTGATACCAGTCTGTAGTATCAGAGCCAACTTCCACATCATCAACAAAGAAATGGATTGTTTGGCCGTTGATACCGGGGTTACCCCACACATCATCATTGGTTAAACGGGATCTTAATGTAACTGAGTTTCCCACTCCAGTGGTGGTTGGAGTAACAGTTAAACTGGTGCTTGTATCATATACGTCTAAATCATCTGTATCTGAAGATGAATGATATGTATCGGTAGCGGTTGATTGTTGAGCGAAGGTTGCACGAATATCTACATTGGATGTTGCAGTGTAAGGATTGTTACAGGTAGCGATACCATTACTATCAGTGATTCCAGCACCTATTAAAGAACCTCCAACTTCACTGAAAGTTACAGTTAAGCCTGCAGGTGCGTTATTCCAGGTGGATGTGCCATGTCTTCTAACATTTACATCAGCAGTAAGTGTTATCTGGTCCCCAGGGTTTGCGGAATTATGGCTCAAAGTTAAACTGGTATCTGAGGAATAGGTTGCAGCTGATGCGCTCCCTGCAATCATTAGAGTAAAAAGAACGGTTAAAGTGATTATTGCCAATTTTTTTTGCATATTTTCACCTCCTTTATGCCTCTTAAATGCTTTTGTTATTACGAATAAGACAATTCATCTTTTCGATGAATATAATATAATAAATAAGTTATATAAAAATTTATTGCTGATTTTGGTGACTATATTCACGTTTATTACAAATCAGTGGTATATTAAAATAAATATTACAAAATTTTGTCATTTACTTTCTAATTATAGATTTTTTTAAGTTATTTAGTTATTATTTTGAAAATACTGTGTTTTAATTACATTTATTTAATGTAAAATATATAATAAAATTTTTATTTTGTATCAAATCTTAATATTTCATGTGAATTTAAATTAAGCGATAATGTTCATTTTGTATCTAAATTAAATCAAAAAATAGAAACTTAGATAAAATCATTGATAAAGTAATGTGAAAATACTGATCAAATACATGAGTTACTTGAAAAAATAGTATTTTATACTAAATCCTGATCATGTTCATCAATGCTGAATCCGCAGACAGCACCGGGATTATCCTCCTTATTTTCTTTAACAGGGCAAATATAAATCCCATTTTCATATTTAACCTTAAAACCTGCAAAAAATTTTTAATTTTTTTGGGGTTCGAAAAATCTTCGATTTTTCTAATCCAGGAAATGGAGTTCCAGGCGGATGAATCGACTCTTCTAAAATGAAAGTGGTGTACAGTGATATAATTTTTGAGGATTTTGTAAAAATTAGGATCAAAGCCTTCACCAGATTTTACCTGAGATTCCTGCCTATTTAAAATTTAATAGCATTTTGAAGCTCACAAACACTTGTGTTTGGAGTCTTCGGACACGGAGTGTCTGTGGCATGGAAATCAAAGATTTCGAATGCACGAAATTCTCAATTTCGTAATAGCAAAAAATGAATTTTTCGCATGCATCGAAGATTCTATGTATTTTTGAATGCTTCGTTTTTCGTAAGCTTATCAAAAACATCCCCTATCTGACATCTAACTTAAAAAGATGCATGCATTTAAAAATCGCAGATTTTGATAAAGCAAAAATGTATTTTTGCATGCTTTCGTCATATCCATTATGCAGATATTAGAAGCTCCTTTTTTTTAAAAATAACACTGTTTCTTTTTATCTAAATATTTAATTTTAGCTAAATTCTTTAAATAAAAAAAGTCACAGATTTTCTTTCAGGCAATCAGAACAATATTATGAGCAGATAACTTCTATTATAGCTAAGTGCAAAAGTTTTTAGGCTATTAGTTCAATGAAAGTTTGTAAAAAAATTTTTTTGCCCATCAAAATTCAAAGAATTTTAAAAGCTCTAATAATGGATTTAATCCGCTTATCCAGGATTTCTTAAAACCATAAGTTTAACTATTTATGCACATGACTATAAATAAAGGTTATTCTATTTTGTAGTATGTTTTCATCCATTCAACTGTCTTTTTAATTCCTTCTTCTGGCGGGACCTGGGGGTTGTGTTTAAGATCCTTTATTGCTTTGGTGAAGTCTATTGTTTTTATTTTTGTGGTGAATGCTTCAGCTTCCCTGTAGGTTACCAGGGAATCGTCTGTTCCCACGGCTTCCAGGACCATGTCGCTGTATTCTTTGATGTCGTGCTCCCATTCCTGTTTGCTTCCCACGTTGTAGGCTTCTCCAGGTATGAAATTATCCGCTATATTGGCGAATGTGCGTGCGGTGTCTTCCACGTAGTCAATTATTCTTTTATGTCCCTTGTAGACTGTGTAGGGTTTTTGGTGTAGTGCGTGGTATATGAATATGGGTATGAATCCTTTATATGGGCTGTAGTGTTCGTGTGGTCCGTAGCAGTTTACCGGGCGCACCCTTACTGTTTCTGTCTGGTGCATGGTGGCTGAGTTCATGCACATCAGTTCCCCCGCCCATTTGGTGATTGCATAATCATTCATCTGGTAAGTGTCTTTTATGGGGTTGTTTTCCATCACATCTTCGCCCATTATTCCCTTGTAGTCGCCGTAGACTTCTGCTGATGAGAAGAAGATCATTCTAAACTTCAACTTCTCTTGAAGGCGGATCATGTGTTTGGTTCCGATAACGTTGGTTTGCCACAGGTTTTCATAGTATTCTTCTCCGTTCCAGCGGCCATATTCAGCCGCCAGATGATAAACGTAATCAAAATTATCCAGTTCGAAGACTCTTTCCAGTTGCCTGTAATTTTTAACATCAGCGCGGATGTAATCCTCCTTTTCGTTGTGTAAAAGGTCAAGTGCAGTGACCTCATGCCCCCTGTTTTTCAGTTCTTCCATCAGATTTGTCCCTATAAAACCTGCTCCGCCAGTTACCAGTATTTTCTGAGTCTCCATAAAAAAACACCTGCAATTTTTAATTTTCAATCTGGTACATAAAATTATTATCTTTAAGCATTCTTAATTTGTTAATCTATTAAATCTTTTTGAAATTGAATTTTTAGGTTTTAGTAATAAGTAATTAGCTAAAACTTATGAAAAGTTTTTTATATTATATTACATTAATATATAATATGATTTTAGTATGATTTATAACTAATACATTTTATTAGTTTCCATATGATCTCAAAAGGCCGAATGATAGTCTTTAGAAAACATAATAAAGTTAATATTATGGTTGTAGTAAAATGGGTTTTTTTAATGGGTATGTGGATAAAGTTGTTCTTGTTACTGGTGGTGCTGGTTGTGTGGGGAGTAATCTAACACGTAAATTGGCGGATTTAGGTTCAAAGAAGGTAATAATACTGGATAACCTGTCATCTGCCTATACATGGAATATACCATCTGGGGATAATGTTGAGTTTATAAATGGGGATATTCTGGATGATAGCGCATTAAAGAGGGTTTTTAAAGAGAAACCTGACTATGTTTTCCATCTGGCTGCTCATTTCGCCAATCAAAATTCTGTTGATAATCCTGAGAAGGATTTGATGGTTAATGGGATGGGAATTTTAAAGGTGCTTCAGTATGCACAGCTAACAGGACCTGAAAGGTTTGTGTATTCTTCTTCAGGTTGTGGTGTTTATGGTTTGGATTCTGAGATGCCCTTCAAGGAACATGACATATCATTAAGTCTTCACACACCCTATCAGGTTACTAAATTACTTGGCGAGCTTTACACCAATTACTTCTATAATCTTTATGGTCTCCCTGTTGTTAATGCTCGTTTTTTCAATGTTTTCGGTCCTGGAGAAGTGCCAGGGAAATACCGTAACGTGATTCCAAATTTCTTTTACTGGGCAATGACTGGAAATCCCCTGCCCATTACTGGGGATGGTTCAGAGACAAGGGACTGGACATTTGTTGAGGATATTGTTGATGGCTTGCTTGAGATGGGAGTCAGGGAAGAGGCTATTGGTGAGGCTATTAATCTTGGATCAGGAGAGGATCAAAGAGTAATTGACATGGCAAACACCGTAAACGAACTCACAGGAAATGAAGAAGGTATTGCTTATGTGGCACGTAGGAATTGGGATGCAAAAACAAAATTATTATCATCCATTGAAAAGGCAGAGGCCATCCTTGATTATAAGCCCAAAATGAAGTTTAAAGACGGTTTAGAAAAAACCTATGAATGGTTCAGGGAAAACTGGGATGAGATCAAAATAAACGCTGAATTTGAGATTACAGGGTCAAAACAGGATGAATTAAATAAGGTGAATTCTGGCGAAAATATTAGCTGTTCAAAGTATTAGCAGTCTAATTAAAAATCAAGGAGGGGATGGTATGAAGATTCTGGGTGTTCTGGATGCAGATTGGTTTGTGAAAGGCCCTCATCAATATCATCATCTTCTTGAAATATTATCCTCCAGGGGTCATGAAATAGTTATTACGGATTTTGAAAATTACTGGCATCTGGTGGATGAGGGACGTTTTAAATCCAGAGAAAAGTTTGAAGGAGTATCCCGTTTTTATAAAAATGCAAATATAACTGTTTATCGTCCAGGTTTCATACGATTGCCAATGCTGGATTATGTATCTTACCTATTTTATTCAAGAGGTGAAATAAAGAAATTAATCAATGATTTTAAGCCTGACATTGTTATTGCCTTTACTGCAATTTTGAGCGCTTACTGGGGCATGAGATATGCAAGAAAAAACAATATTCCTTATATTTATTACTGGTTAGATGTGAATCATGAACTAATTCCATTTAATCTGGTCAGACCAATCGCTAAAGTTATTGAAAAAGAAATAATAAAAAATTCCACGGCAATTATGGCCATTAACAAGGCTTTAATGGAATATATGGTTAATTTGGGAAATAATGGGGGTAATACTTATGTTATTCCTGGAGGGGTTGATTTTAACCATTTTGATCCGCTGAAGGTGGATCCAAATGTAATGCGTGAGAAATACTATCTTTCCAAAGATGATCTGGTTCTATTTTATATGGGATGGATTTATGAATTTTCTGGTTTAGAGGAAGTAATAAGGGATATTTTGGAAATTAAAGATTTGCATCCATATTTGAAGTTAATGATTGTAGGTGAGGGCGATAATTATTCCAGATTAAAAGGGATCGTGGATGATACAGGGGCTGAAGATAGGATTATTTTAACTGGTAAACGGCCCTATGAAGAAATGCCTTATCTGGTGGCTGCTTCTGATATTTGTCTTTTACCTGCTCAAAATAATAATGTTATGAGGAATATAGTGCCTATAAAAATTTACGAATATCTGGCCATGCATAAACCAGTTATTTCCACCAAACTCCCGGGAGTTTTGAAAGAATTTGGACATAATAATGGGGTAATTTATGTTGAATCACCTGATTTTGTGGTTAATAATGTAATCAGTTTAACTGGCGAAGATATTAAAAAAAATCAGTTAAAAGCTAAAGATTTTATTAAAGATTACAACTGGGATAACATTGTAAATAAATTTGAAAAAATCATCGAATTAGTTCACGAATTGAACAGCAGAATTGAAGGGGATAGATATGTACAGAGCGTACATAAATAAAGTCACTGACTTAAAAAAAGATTTAAATGAAAGTCTTGACTATATTAACTGGAAAAAAATAGTGAAAAAGGATTCAACAGTTTTTATAAAGCCAAATTTCACATTTCCTTACTACCAGAAGGGAATAACTACCAATCCTGAATTATTAAAGAATTTACTGGAGATAATCAAGAATAGGGCAGATAAGGTGATTTTAGGGGAATCTGATGGAGGTAATCATTCATTTACTGCAGATGAAGCCTTTGAAGGGCATGGGATGAATGAAATATGTGGAGAGTTGGGAGTTGAGCTTCTTAATCTTTCTAAAATGCCTTCCAGTTTTGTTGAAGATAAAATACTGGATAAAAAGGTTAAAATCCTGGTTCCTGATCTTCTTTTAGATGGGATAGACAGTTTCATTTCTGTCCCCGTCCTTAAAGTGCATGTCATGACTGGAGTGACCCTGGGGATGAAAAATTTGTGGGGCTGCTATCCAGATACAATGAGATGCATGCACCATAAAAACCTGGATCATAAGCTTAGCCTACTTACTAAGGTTATTAATCCAAAAATTGTGATTATAGATGGTCTTTACGCTTTAGATGGGCACGGCCCAATGTTTGGAGAACCGGTTAGGCTCGATCTATTACTTTCAGCCAACAATCCTGTTGCATCTGATTTATTGGGTGCCAGTGTTATGGAAATGCCTCCTAAAAAAATAAATCACCTTCAAATTTCTGGTATGCGTGCTGAAAGAGCTAATCATGTTGCTGTAGCCGCCGAAGAAGGCCTTGGTCCAGGCAGTCTGGATGAGATAATAATTAGTCAGGACTGGAGGAAATTCAGACGTCCTTTTAGATTTGATAAGACATTGATGGATAGATTTTGCGTGCTGCCATTTAACAGTGAATTTATTTCTAAATTAATATTTGATTCGGTTTTTAGAAGACTCATATTCAAAATGTCGGATTTATTTATCAGAAATAAAGTTGAGATGGACATGGTTCATACCTTTAAAAGGTACGGGAGGAAAAAATGAGAATTTTACATGTTATTCCCCAGTTTTCATGGCAATACGGAGGATCTCAGAGGGTAGTTTATGATCTATCTAAAGTACTCCATGAAAGGGGCCATGATGTGACCATTTACACCACAGATGAGGGTATGGGCAAACGCCTAAGAGAGGATGAGAAAATAGTATTTGATAACAACCAAGTGTTGGTCCGTTATTTTCCATGTATCAGCAACTGGATGGCGGATAAATTGAAACTGCATATTTCTCCATCCATGATGAAGGCACTGAGGGAAGAAATAACTGATTTTGATATTATACATCTGCATCAATTCAGGGGTTTAACCCATTTATACGCCTGGTATTATGCAAAAAAATATAGAAAACCATATATCCTCCAGGGCCACAATTCCACACCCTTACTGATAGAAAATCAGGGATCCCTACGCACTATTTTTAAAAAATTTTATGATAACATTATTGGAGATCGCATTGTTAATGATGCGGCTAAATTAATAGCTGTATCCAGAGAAGAGGTGGAATATTACCAGAAACTGGTATTTAAAAAGAATATAACTCTTATTTACAATGGTATTGATTTAGAACCTTTTAAACAGCTGCCTGAATATGGAAAATTCCGGAAAAAGTATGGTGTCAGTGGAAAGATGTTACTTTATCTTGGAAGAATTAACAGTACAAAGGGCATAGATTTTTCCCTGAAAGCATTCAGGAAGGTTCTCGATGAAAGAAGTGACTTGACAATGGTTATTGCTGGTTCAGACGATGGTTTTAAAGGTGATCTGGAGGGTTTAATAGAGAGGCTGGGTATTGAAGATAAGGTAATATTTACAGGCTTTCTAGATGATTATGACAAGATATCGGCTTATTTAGATGCCGATATTTTTTTACATACAGTTGTGTATATGGGGGGAGTTGCACTAACGCCCTTAGAATCAATACTGTGCAATACACCTGTTGTAGTAACAAAAGAGTGTGGTGAAATAATAGAAGATGCTGAATGCGGGTATTTAGTGGAGTATGGGGATGTAAATGATTTAAAGGATAAAATATTAAAATTAATTGAAGATAAAAGTATTTCTGAGGAAATGATCCATAAAGGGAAAAAATTTATCACCAGGAATCTTGGATGGAGCAGCACGGTTAGAAACATAGAAAAGATATATGAGGATTGTACATGAATATACTGTTTATTCCCACTACTTTTGGATTATCTAAACCTGTAGGTGGAGGTCAAACCCGGCTTTTAAATATAGTCCGTGCTTTAAAGGAAAGAGGGCATAAAATTAAAGTTTTAGAGCCCCAATCATTATGGGATCCCAGGGATGAAGAAATAGCCGATGCTTACAACTACAGAGAATATAAGCTATTTGATCGGGGATTATTTACCTTTTTCAGGGATCTGGATCCGGGATTTATCTCTAAATTATCCCGGATAATTAAAAATGAAAATATAGATATTATAGATGTCTCCTATCCAGTGGGAGGCATAATCATGGCAAAATTCCTGAGCAGATTAAATGGAAACAACATTCCAGTTGTATATGGGGCTCATAACTTTGAATCTGAATTTATACGGGAAACATTTGCCCATAATCAAAACTATTCCCGTATAGAGAGAATTTTTTTCACTGCCTACATCAATTTCATGGAAAAAATGGTCTGCAGGAATGTGGCTGATTTTATAACTTCAGTAAGTAAATCTGATGCCCGAAAATTCATTGATCAATATAAGCTGGCTGAAGAAAAGGTAAGGGTAGTTTCTTCTGGTTCTAATATTGTGGATATATCCAGATATAGGAGTGATAGGGAGAAAATTAAAAAAAGGTTGGGACTGGATAAATACAGGATAATAATATTTTTTCATGGATTTTATTCCTATTTACCCAATAGAGATGCTATAGATTCCATACAGGGATTCATAGCTCCGGAATTTGTGGGAAATAATGATATTTTGTTTTTAGTTGGAGGTAATGGTGTCCCTGAATTCAGCAATTCTAATGTTAAATCAATTGGTTTTATAGAAAATTTATATGAAGTTCTGGGAGTGGTGGATTTAGCTATTGTGCCCTTGAGATATGGTGCGGGAACCAAACTTAAATTTCTGGATTATCTATCTGCTGGAATTCCTGTGGTTTCGACAAAGAAAGGTTCTGAAGGTATAGATATTACAAATTATGAACATGCAATCGTTACAGATGATCTGGATGATGATTTTATTGAAGCAATAAGGTATCTTATTGAAAATAGAAATGAAAGGAGAATCATGGGAATTAATGCCCATAAATTGGCCAGAGAAAAGTATGACTGGCTTAAAATAGGTGAAAAGTTAGAATTTTTTTATAAAGAAATTTTGGGGAAGGTAAATGAATATAATTGATAAATTAAGTATGGATGGAAATAGGGTTCTTCGTCAATTTGGTGATGCCCATTTTGATGATGTATTCAGGATGAATGACTGGAAATTCAATAAATTCATTACTGTTATTTTAAGTTTTCAGTTTTTAGTGTGGGGTTTCTTTCTTCTAAATTACTGGGGTATTGAGTTTCCACTAATTGGATCATCAGTTATCTTTGTTTACCTTATCTTTGTCCCTGGAATTCTCCTGCTTAGAATAGGTAAAATTCACAATCTCAGTGCAACAGAAACGTTATTATATACGGTTGGTTTGAGTGTTGCATTTTTAATGTTTTTCGGTCTGTTTGTGAACTTCATCATTCCCTTATTTGGAGTGGACAGGCCATTTTCATTCAATTATCTGGCCATATTTATCAGTATGTTTGTTTTGATAATGATCCTTTTAAGTGATTTAAGGGATAGAAATTATGCACCTACCTTTAACAGTCATTATGATGTAAATTCGTTTCCGGTATTCTTATTTTTATGTTTATTGCCATTTCTTTCTATTTTAGGAACATTTCTGGTGAATAGTTTTAATGTAAATTATCTGTTGATGATTCTGATTTTACTGGTTTCTGTAGTTCCCTTATTAGTGACATTTAATAGAATCCCGTCCAATTTCTATCCGCTTGCCGTTTTTTCAGTTTCATTATCTCTTATTTATCATACTTCCCTTATATCCACATATTTAACTGGCTGGGATATTCAGATGGAATATTATCTTTCTAATCTGGTCTTAACAAATGCATACTGGGATCAAACAATTGGTTTAAATTATAACAGCATGATCAGCGTCACTTTACTAGCCCCCCTTTTTTCAGACCTCCTAAAAATGAATTTAACGACGGTTTTTAAGGTTATATATCCATTTTTATATTCTTTTGTCCCGGTTGGATTATTTATGATATTTAAAAAGCAAACCAATGCTAAAATAGCCTTTTTATCATCTTTTCTTTTTATGTCAGTTTTTGTCTTTTATTTTGATATGATCTGGCTTGCAAGGCAGGAAATAGCTGAAATATTCCTCGTTTTAGTTCTTCTTCTACTTGTAAATGAAACAATAGTTAAATTTAAAAGGTCTATTCTTTTTGCTTTCTTTGCAGTCTGTATTGTTTTTTCTCATTATGCAATATCCATCCTATGTTTCTACGGGTTTGTTTTCGCATTTCTAATTTTGAAATTAAAAAAGATACCTGCACTGGAGGAATTTTATTATAAATTAATTGGAAAGGATAGAAATAATTATTTTACGCTAAAAAATGAAAATATGATAAATACTAGATTTATTCTATTTTTTTTCATAGTTATTCTTTCCTGGTATGTGTTTACTTCCAGTTCATCAATTATGGTTACCATTGTTGAATTTTTAAGAGTTTTAACAGTGGATTTTATCCCCAAATTCTTAAATCCGTTATTTTCAGAAAGTTCAGCACTGATACTTCAACAGCACGGCACTATGTTAGGCCAGATAAACAAAAATCTCCATTTAGTTACCCAGTTTTTCATCCTTATTGGATTGATAGGTGTACTGTTTAAAAGAGTTTACCTCCAGTTTAAAAGGGAATATGTGGCTTTTAGTATATCCAGTCTGTTATTATTGATTGCCAGTCTTGCTGTTCCCTATCTTGCTGGACAGCTAAATGCACCAAGGTTGTATCATATACAATTAATAGTACTGGTTCCATTTTCTATAATTGGTGGAATAATGTTGTTTAACTTACTCTTTAAAGGTTTTAAAGGATTAAAAATAGCTCTTGCAAAAAAAAGTTTTTCCAATTCATTGCGTTTGCTTTCCATTTTTTTAGCTATATTTTTACTTTTTAACACCTATTTTGTTAATGAATTAACCCTTACTGACCCTAAATCCATAGCCATTAGCAAAGGTTCAGTTGATAAATACGGGGATTTAAATTCTGCAAAGGACTATTATGTTAGTTCATTCTACATAAGCAGGCAGGATGTGTACGGCATGAACTGGTTATTGAAAAATAAATATTCAAACCTTATATATGTGGATAGTCTCTACTGGCATATGTTTGAATCTTATGGAGTTTTTCCCATAGGGGGCCTGGATAATCTCAATAATTCATTATATCAGAATTCTACGCAATTATTGAATTTTGATGGAGAGATGTATGAAAAGGTTTCTTATTTATACATGGGAACCTTTAATACAAAACATAATAGCTTTATATGGTGGATAAGTGAAAAATTTTTCTATGAAATTAGAATATTGCCCCAATCAACTGAAAAAAATGTGATATATTCTAATGGAAACAGTGAAATAGTAATTGAATAATTACATGCAGTTTGAAACCTTTTTAGATATATATGCAAAAAAAATAATAAAAAGAGACATTATTATGATTATTTATCCAAAATGGAGATATAAATAATAATTTTCTCTATTCGATTAGGTGATTAAATGAGAATTTTATTCCTGGTAGAATCATTGGCCCTTGGAGGGGGAGCAGAAAAATTTGCAGTAAACCTGGGCGACCAGCTGCACAACAAAGGACACCAAATATTTTACCTAACTTTCCAGGATAAAGGTCCTAAATACGAATTTAAAGGTGAATATTATACCCTTAACCAGTATTACAATTATACAGGTACAGGAAAAATAGACACCCTCCAAAAAATTGCAGACTTCTTTAAAAACAGCCTTAAAATAAAAAAAATTTGCAGGGAAAAAGGGATAGATGCCTTGATTTCAGTGGCCGGGGTTCAAAATTATCACGCTATTTTTAGCAGTATCCTTGGAAACAGGACAAAAATAATAGTCACCCAACATTCAGCTCCCCAGATTTTCAGTAAACGGGAAAAAAATGCCATGAAAATCCTGTATCCTCTATCCCATAAAATTGTATGCGATTCTGGAGCAATGGAAGACACATTTAAAAAAATGGGGATAAAAAACAACATTTTAACCCTCTATAATACATTAGACATTCAAAGATGCCTGGAGTTAGGTGAGGGAAAAATTTCTGATGAATTTCACAAATATAACTCTCCATTCGTATTTATTTACGTAGGAAGGCTGAACTGGTCAAAAGGTCACTGGTATCTACTGAGAAGCTTTAAGAAGGTAGTAAAAAGATACGATAAAGTTAAACTATTTATTCGTGGTGACGGTGATTTAAAAGAAGAAATAGAGGACTTTATTAAAAAATTAGGCCTTCAAAGCAATGCATTTATTTTAGAAAAGCAAGAAAATATCTTTTTGATTTTAAAAAATAGTAATTGTTTTGTCTTTCCATCCCTATTTGAAGGATTACCCCTTTCCCTTATAGAAGCTTTATCTGCAAATTTACCTGTTATTTCAACCGATTGCCAGACAGGACCCAGAGAGATTTTATGCCCCGAACTCCAATTAGATGAAAAGATAGAGTATCCCTATTTTGGTAAATATGGAATTTTAATTGAACCTTTTATGGATGCAGATGAAATCCTGGTGAATACTCCAGAATTAGTTTTTAAAACGCTGGATGAAACACCATTAAGCAGGGAAGAAGAAATATTTGCAGACTTAATGATAAGGATGGTAGAAGATGGTAGATTAAGGGAGAAATATGCTGATGGATTGGAAAGAGCATGGGATTTTAATAATAATGAAAATATAAAAGTTTGGGAAAGCATAATACAAAAATAATTCTAACCGATTAAAACATGTTTTGGATTAATACTGGTGATTGAGTGAATGCAGTTCAAAGAATAGCAAAAAATACAGGTTTACTGTTTATATCCAACATTATTGCATATGTAATGGCATTTTTTACCATGATTTACTCTGCCAGATATCTGGGAGTTGCTAATTTTGGTATTCTGTCCTTTGGACTTGCATTTTCAGGTATCATGGTAATTTTTGCTGATTTAGGGTTGAGCTCCCTTACTGTAAGGGAAGTGGCAAGGGACAAAGAACTAAGCGAAAAATACATTAAAAATATAGGATTAATCAAGCTCATTTTATCATTAATTACATTTATCTCCAGCATACTGATACTTTTTATTATTGGATATGGTCTGGAAACCATTATAGTTGTTGCTTTAATTACCTGCTATTCTTTGTTTGCTTCCTTTTCTATAATGCTGTATTCTCTCTTTCAGGCACATGAAAAAATGGAATATCAAGCATTAGGAGCTGTTTTAAACGCTTTATTACTTTTAGCAGGTATTTTACTGGTAATATATTATAATATGGGAATTTTGAGCTTTGGTCTGGTTTATTTCTTTGCTGGTTTGTTTATATTTTTATTCAACTTTATTATTTGCAGATGGAAGTTTGTTTTACCAAGATTGGAGATTGATCTACCCTTCTGGAGGGAATTGTTCAGGGGAGCGCTTCCCCTTTCTCTGGCTATTATTTTTGCAACTATAGCCTTCAAAGTGGATACAGTTTTACTATCCATACTGGCTAACAATATTTCTGTAGGAATTTACAGTGCATCTTATCGATTGATAGAGGTTTTATTGTTTATTCCTTCAGTTTTTATCATTTCGGTATATCCTGTCTTTTCATTGCTTTATAAATCATCCAGGGAATCTTTAAAATTCAGTTATGAAAAATCCTTCAAGTATTTAACCCTGATAAGCATTCCCATTGCCTTTGGAGTTACTTTACTGGCTGATGATGTAATCCTTTTACTTTATGGAACTCAATATACCGGAGCAGTGCTTGCACTTAAAATACTTATATGGGCTATCCCGGCTATTTTTTTAACTGATCTATCCAATATAATCTTTATTTCAATGAACAGGCAAAATGTGGTTGTAAAATTTTTCATTATAATCATGATCATTAACATCACCCTTAATGTGATATTTATTCCAATGTTTAGCTATATAGCCGCTTCTGTGGTTACTGTTATTACAGAATTTACTTCTATGCTGTTTCTTTCATATTTCCTATATAGATATGTAGGTAAAATACAGTACAGATGGATAATAAAGCCTTTAATAGCCAGTTTAATAATGGGTCTATTTATTTTTTATACTGATTTGAATATTTTTGTGCACATATTGGTAGGAACAGGCATATACTTTTTAGCTCTTTTCTTTTTAGGAACATTTTCAGATGAAGATTTAGAGCTCTTTAAACGAATTATTGCAAGAAAAGAAAATTAATATTTTTTAAAGCATAATCCATCACCATCAAGATGCATACTGAACTTTTCCAGGAAAAAAATTCTCCAGTATTTGAGGAAACCTGTCCTGGAAAATTTAGAATATTCAATGGTTTTAATTGATGGTATATTACTGGTTAAAACGATACCATATGCTTCTTTTTGGTTATATTTATTTTTAATCAGATTCAAAGAAAAATTTAACATTTTTTTTGCTATTCCCCTACATCTGCATTCTTCCCTAACATAGCTGTTCCATAAATAAGCTCCTTTAAAGTGAAAGATTCTTTCTACTTCTGTAACTTTCGCATGTTTAAAGCTTATCCACATATAACCAACCCACAGGTTATTTAAGAATGCAGCAATTAAAATATGGTCATCCATTATGTATGATTGGAATTCATCCTTTAATTTCCCAAATTGGTCAAGATCCTCTATTTTACATTCTTTTATAATAATATTTTTTGTTTCAGGCGCTTTAAGTTTCATATCATCCAGATTGATTTTAAAAACATAGGCTTCATTAAAAATGATCCCTATCCTGTTAAGGTAATATTTAACATGGGGCCAGAATTTGAAATTTTTAATTGTTGAGGTTTTATTTTTCATTTTTATCTAAATGGAATAGAATTTATCATTTTAAGACTTAAATTAAAGAGTTTTGATGTTGGAATTAATATGGGATAGATTTTCTGGTAATTACATCCAAAACTTTTCTTTCTTTTATAATTAGAATTAGTTATATCAGAGGGAGTACTTCCCATACAAACTTTTTTAAATCCAAGCTTATCTGCTGTTTTAATAGCTTCCCACCACAGTAAATGAGGAATATGATATTGGGGCAGGTCACGATTAAATGCTAAATATCGCAAATATAGAGTTTCTTTTGAGGGGTCTAAAAAATTTATTGAACCTCCTGCAAAGAGGTCTTCTTTATGCAATATACTTATCTGTAAGTTATTCGGATAATAAAGGTTATATAAATCTATAAAATGAGAATAGGGGAATTTTTTACCTTTTATATATTCCATATTTTTGATGTAATACTCATAAAATATTTTAAATTCTGCTACTGTATTTAATTCTTTGATTTGAAATCCATCCTTTATCAAGCGGTTAATATATTTTCTCTGACCTCTTCTGGCTGAAAAAACCTCATTCCAAATTTTTTCGTGGTTTAATTTTTCTAGATCCAGGTTCATAGTTCCTGTAGGGCTATATTCTATAAAGGAATTTTTTAAATTATTTATGAGTTCTTTACCTAAAAAATTAAATATTATATAAGACCAGGATTCTTTCTTTGCTACAGTTTTTAACTCTTTAATAATGAAATCTATCATAAGTGGATTGTTATCTTTTATAACTATATGATTATAATCTGATAGCGGTAAAGCGGTGATTCCCTTAAATTTTTTCATTTCCGTCTCAAAAAAGGGGCATATAGCAACTGTCTGGTCACCATCTAAAATTAGGAAGTAATGGGAGTTATAACCCAGTGACTCAATTACCTTTTTCCATTTGGTGGTGTGGAAAAATGTTCCTTTGCTCATTTTTTGGTTAAAATCTTCCCATAATCCAATATTAGCATCATTTAGCTTCTTGATACGAAAATCCATATCTTTAAAACACCTTTTTGAACTATTCATATTCATAAATCTTTTATGATGTGTATTAATACTTAATAGATGATCCAAAATATTAATTAATAATAATATATAATATAGTATTATATAAATAAATATTTAATTTTTCCCCTGTTAAAAAGTGGAAAAAATTTAATAATAACTACTTAAAATGGTAAATAAGATTTGTAATTGATAATATGTCACAGTATATGATTGGATTTATAAATTAAGTTTAAAAGGGATAAATTTTGGGATTTAGGATGTTAAAAAATAATTTAGCAAAATATGCGGAGAAAATTCGTTTTTTTGACTATTATGGTAATCTGAGAAGAAAAATCACTAAATCCCAGGTTATAATTTTATTGTATCATAGAATCGGGCCCATGAGTGATAAATGGAAATTCGACCCTTTAAACCCCCAGATTTTTGAAGAACAGATAAAATACTTCGTGGAAAACTTCGAAATAATTTCACTAAAACATCTAAACAGAATGATTCTTAATGGGGATATCCCAGAAAAAGCAGTAGCAATAACAATTGATGATGGATATAAAGATAATTATAAATTTGCTTATCCAATACTAAAAAAATACAGTATACCAGCCACCATATTTCTTTCTACAGGTATTATTGATCAAAAAAAATTACTATGGGATGAAGAATTAAGTTATGTTTTACTTAATACAGACAAAGATTCTATTGATATAAAGGATATGGGTTTCTATAAACTGAATTCTGATGAAAATAGAATCAAAGCCAGTTTAGAAATTGCCAGAAAACTGGAAAAAATGGATAATAATGAAAAAGAATCAATGATGGAGAAAGTAATTGATCTATTGGGTGTAAATATTCCTGATAAGTTAGGTAAGCAAAATATCATTTCCTGGAATGAAATTAAAAGGATGAATGAAAAAGGGATTGATTTTGGAGCCCATACGGTTAATCATCCTATCTTAACCAGTATTGATATTGATGATGCAAAATGGGAGGTATCAGAATCTAAAAACCGTATTGAAGAGGTTTTAGGGGTAGATGTTAATTCTTTTTCCTATCCCAATGGGGATTATAACGATAAGATATTATCTCTCGTGAAGGACGCTGGCTTTAATTCTTCAGTTTCAGTGGAGCCTGGATTTGTAAATAATTCAGTTGATGAGTTATATCAATTGAAAAGGATTAATGGAACAACTAAAGATCTTCATGTGCTTAAATTGAGTTTATGTGGATTGTGGGGATTAAGGAATTTTTAATCAACCTTTTTTTTAGATATTAATTAAAATGTTAATCATTATGCTTGCAAAGATTATTAAAAGGGGTGTAATGAGAAAAATAGATATTTTTAGGAGTATGTCTAAGAATCTGTTATTTCTATTGCTTTCATTATAAACATAGCTGAAAAATAGAAGTATGGTCAGTACTCCTGCTATAAATGCTTCATTATTTGTAAGCAAACTGAAAAAATCGGGTAAATATAAAATGGAAGCTATGGTGGTGATGGAAATGATGAATATGATTAAATAATAGATGTATACTGTTTTAAATTCTTCTAATTTGATTTTTGGAAATTGGGGTAGATTGATTGATTTGGTAAGGTTAATTTCAGGAAATTCAGGTGCATTGATTGAATTTAGGGAAAAATCAGGAATTTTTAAAACATTTTTAGGCAGGAATCTGGAAAAATTGATGGGTTTTTCTGATTCCTCTTCAAATAGAAATCCATAATGGAATTCACTGATTTTTAACTCTCCACCACATGCACAGGATTCAAAATCTTCCAGTGATTCACCTTCTTTTAATCTATAGTATCCCTTACACTTTTTGCAGATTATAACAGCCATAGATACACCACAAATTATATAATAATTTAGGGCTTCCTACTATATTAAGTTATAGTATTACAATAATTTTTTCTTAAAATATTTAAAAAACAGATAGGGATGCATTCTATAAACAAATTAAAAAAATTTAATATAAAATTAAACTGGATTAACTGAAACTAAAAATTATTAAAAAAAATCTATTTGCTATTTTTCACTTTAAGCGGTTTCTGCATGCTCTTTAGTTCAGGATAATGTTCACTATCCTTAAAAAGGCTGCTATTAAGGTTCTGATTGAAGTGGGGGACAATGTTGTTGATCATCCTGGAGATGGAATGTAAAATAATACCTACAATGGCTAAAAACCCTCCAGCCATTGTTAAAAGTATGGCAAACATTGTTGGAGCCAGACTTGTAGATGCTGAAGGGGCGAAACCGGCATAAATTGTTGATTTGGCCACATAGTCTCCAAAGAACATCAGCCCCAAACTGATTCCAGCAATGCTGATTATCATACCAGGCACTGTAAAGTAGAATAGAGGTCTTCTGAATTCAATATCGTTTAATATTCTCATCAAAACTAAAATACCATGACTCACCGGATTTTTGGTGGAGCCGTTTAGATCATATCTGACTCCAATTTCCACTTCCATAATTTTTAAACCCGCATCTGCTGCATCGGACAACATTTCACTTTCAATGCTAAAATCACTGGATTTAAATCTAAATACTGGAAATGTATGTCTTGCAAATGCTCTGAATCCGCTCTGACTATCGGTGATCTTAATTTTACTGCTTAAGTAAGTGGCCCTATCAAGTACCTTTTGACCAACACGCCTGTAAGATGGGGTGTTCTTACCATTCCCATTAAGGTAGCGGCTTCCATTAACGATGTCTGCCTCCCCATTTAGTATTGGATTTATAAGCTTTGGAATTTCATCAGAATTGTGCTGACCATCAGAATCAATAGTAACTATAATATCAGAATCTTCAGCAGCCATAAAACCTGTTTTTAATGCAGCACCTTTACCCTTATTGGTCTTATGGGAAATTACTTCGGCACCGGCGAGTCTGGCAATTTCTGAAGTATTATCGGCACTGCCATCATCAACCACTATTACCCTGTTTACATATTTTTTAGTTCCAAGTATCACGCTACCGATGCTCAGTTCTTCATTATATGCTGGTATTATTGCGGTTACGATGGTCATAATATTACCTGATGATTCATTATAATAATTTTAGCGCAAAAATTATGATTTATTTACCTCAGATTCTTAAATTAAAGTTAGATAGGTCTCTATATAAATCTTTTGTGTAATTTTAAAAGTGAATTCATTTTTGAAATTAAATTATAATAATCAAATGCTAATTAAAGATTTTTTATACTGATATAAAAAAGACTAACTTAAAATTGTATGTTAAAAAACTACGAAGGGCATCACTAAAAAGAGTACTGAATTAGAAATTCCGTGTGATAGGGTAATACCGAACAAACTGTTTGTCCTCTGGAACATGTATCCATAGAACATAGACACGCTGAATACGAATAAAAGGTCTAAAACGAAAATCCAGCCAATATGCATGGATGTAAACAACAATGAAGTAAATATAAGGCCGAAAAAGCTACCAAAAAGGTTTTCAGCATTTTTCTGGATTATTCCCCTGAAAAGGAGTTCTTCAGCTAAACCGGTTGAAATTAACAATATGGTTCCTGCAATTAAAACTGTTTCCAGGCTAAAATAGGGTATAAGGGGTTTTGGATGCAATATTTGATACTCTATAAATCCAAGTAATAATCCTGAAAGTCCAATAGCAAGTTGTACAGGAATATTTCCCAGTGTCAAACCCAGTTTCCTTCTGCTGATATTTTGAGCCCTTGCAATAGTAAATGTAGCTGCAAATAGGGGAATAGAAATTATTGGAAACCAGTAAAGAGCAGGGGTCTGCATTATAGGTATGGTAAGTCCGATTATCCTTATCATGGGTACTGCCATCATGGACAGTAAAAGAATGGAAAAATTATAGGAACTATCAAGTGATGCGTGGACTAAAAGAAGAATAAGCACCATAACATGGATTATAAGTCCTGCTTCCATGCTGTAGTAGGTTATAACGAGTTCAGCAACACAGATAAGAATTAGATATGTTGATAGAAACAATAAATGCTTCTTATTTATTTTTTGAGAGGATTTTTTTTCTTCAATGGAAATAATTGATCGTTTAATTTCCTCCTCCTTTTCTGTATTTCTTATTTTTTGAAATGATTGGAGGGATTTTTTATAGTCTATCAGGGCATCTTCAAGGGCATCATGGGCTTCGTAGGTACTGGCAATTAGTTTTGATAAAATTCCTATCTTTTCATGGTCATTGGCTTTTTGAAATTTATTTAAAGCTTTTTCATAGTATGTTCGAGATTCAGGGTAATTTCCCTCCATCTCATGGAGTATTCCAATTCCACTCAGGGCATAACCTTCACCAACAGGGTCTCTTGCTTTCTTATAATATTTAAGCGATGTTCTGTAGTTGTGTTCAGCTTCTTCTAAATTTTTTATAGCTGAAAATTCATCGCCTGTTTTTAATAGTTGATCAGCAATGAATTGATATTTAACTGGCTTTTTCATCATTATGATCCCTGAATTAAATTTTAAAAAGATTTTCACCAATTCGCCTGAATTATCTAATTATAATTTATATTCACATATAAATAATGTCCTTATTTCTTTTGGCCTTATTTTTTTCACCGTTTGGATAATATATGAAATCCATGGTAAGCACAATTCTATCGTCGTTTTTAATTTTAAAGGTTCCTTCCCAGTCGGTCATAGGGCCGTCTATTTTGAATGTGCCGGGTATTGCCCCATTTTCACTGGAAAAAGTGCCTTTACCAGTCCAGACAGCGCAGCTCATGTTGAAATTTCCTGAATACCTGGTTTCAAACATTGCTTTCCTTAAATCACCATTTATAAGAGCCAGAATTGTATTTGGAGTAACTTCAATACTTTTTAATCTTCCTGTGCCTTTAAGACCGTCACTTGTATAATCAAGGGGGCTTTCAGCCTTTTCAGCGCCTGGAAGTTTTATCATGAAGGTGAAATCACGCCCTACACCATTAATTTTATAGTAACCACCTAAAGAACCTCCTTTATCAGATATTGGCGGTATCCATATGCTGGAGGTATAATTATAGGTTAATTGGTCAAATACGATCTCTTCCAGATTATTCTGGGTTAATTCATAAATTATAAACCCGGAGATTAGAATAAATGCTGCCAGTACAGGTATTATAATCTTATTTTCCATTAAAAATCACCG
Source organism: Methanobacterium sp. UBA176 (assembly GCA_002505765.1). GTDB lineage: Archaea > Methanobacteriota > Methanobacteria > Methanobacteriales > Methanobacteriaceae > Methanobacterium_D. The sequence goes on from DAVZ01000071.1 coordinate 59,562, forward strand.
AAAAAAGAAAAAAAATGAGGTTATTTATACTCAAATTATCTGTGCTATTCGCTCGCAGAGTTCTGGTGGGAATACTATTGTTAGGGTTACTTTTCCATTTTGGTCTACTGTAAGAATTTCTTCTTCATAGAGGGGTATGTTCTCGTCATAGTCAATGAATCCCTGTAATTTATGTAATTTGTTAATATCATCTGCAGTGAATATTGTGTCACTTTTTATTTCCCGTGGAAGTTGGTTTACTGGTAATCCAGCATAGAATATCTCAAGTTTTTCGTCGTTAGGTCCTGGAAACTGTGTGTTGGACCATCCCTGCATGGTAAGATTCAGGTCACCTGTTCCTCCAGCGGCTGGGTTTAAAAGCCATTTCCATGCTAAAATCCTTATTGTGGTCCCTGCAGGTAGTTGCCTGTTTCCATATCCAGCAAGCTTACTTAAATCCATAACAATTCTTCCATTTTGAGGTTTTAAGTAAAGTTCTGAATAGAATGTTTTGGTTTTCCCATTTTTCATGGTCACATTCTCAAGAACCACATCCATATGCAGCCATGTGGTTCCATTGTTATAGAAAGCAAGTTTTGTACCTTTATAGTCTGCAGCGGTAACAGGGGTTTGAGTATTATTAAATGTGGTCAAGGCAAATGCACCAACAACTATTAAAGCTACCAGTGCAACAATAACTATTATCCTATTCCATAAAACCATAATACTCCTCCTAAATCAAGGTCACCACTTTATAAGCTACGATAGCTGTAAATACAATTAATAATGGTACTATTGCAACGTTTGATCCGCTAACAAATGATTTCATACGCTTGTTTTTATCCGCCTCTGAACTTAAGATCTCTTTAATGGCTAAAAATGCAATCAATGAAATTACTGCTATAATACTGTACGCCATAACCTGAGCAGTAGTAACAGTTGTTGTAGTTGTGGTTACAGTTGAGATCATTTTTATAAATACCTCCATCAATATGTTAAATAGCTCAATGTATATAAGTTTTGCTATTTTTAAATAAATTTTGTGATTCTATTCACGTTTTAAATGGGAATTAAAATATTTCACTGTTATTGTTCTTAAATAAACTCTTATATTCTATTTATATTGCTTAATAATATTTTTATTGTTATTCATAAAGTGTTATGTGTTCATTTTATATTTATCCATAGGTGAAGTGACCTGTATACGGTTTTATTATCGGGGAGTTTGTACAAAAGAAATTCCATCTTCTTTTTTTGTCCTGATCTTGCAGCATAAAATGTAAACGGTTCCTCCCACTTACCTTTATTTTCTAAGGTAACATTTTCTTCTTTAAGGATTATGTTATTTAATTTCACAACCACTTTGTAGTTGATTTTTGAATATTCATGGTTCACGATTCCAATTTTAACGGTTCCAGTCTGGCCCACTGTTAAATTGGTTGGATAATCACTGGCCTTACCGCCAGGGCCAAGAATATAGAATTCAGTGAATTTTTCACCCTGTTTAGGGGTTACAATTACATAGATAGTCATGGAAATAGCCAGAATTATGGATAAAACCAGTAAAACTGATAAAATCCGGTCTAACTTTGATTCTCTTTTGAATCCTTTGATTAAATTGTTTAAATGATATCTGAATCTGTAACTGAGTCTTTCATCTTCAGGAATTTTTAATCTCCTAAAAAAAGCAATAATACACATTAGAATAGTGAAAATAGATAAGGATATTAAAATTGGGGCTAATCTAATACCAAATGGGGTGTAATTTAACAGTAAACCTATAAGGGGAGTAACCGATATACTCAATCCAAAACTTAATGCTAAACGTTCAATATTATCCAGATCATCTTTTTTTGGAAATAGAGCTGCAATCAGGGAATAACCTGGCAGAAACAGTATGAAAATAAGTCCAAGAATGATTCTAAAGGGGGTATCATTTAATATGGGCACCATTACAAAAATCACGCATAGAACTGTGGCCAGGAATACAGTTAAAATGTCCCATGGTAAAAATAATTTTTTGGAAGGTTTTTTAAAGTAATCTTTTTTAGAAACTTCTCTAATTGTTTCTTTAGAAGATCTCATCCTGAAGATAAATGAAAACATCATCAATGAGACTGTAATGATGGATATGGCCATAATGGGGATGATTGATTTTATTCCCAGGCTTAAAAAACCTGATAAAAGGATGATTAATAAACTTAATATGATACTTAAAGAAACACGCCTGATTATGCTTATAGTTATATCTAAAGGAAATATAACCATTGAAAGAGAATAACCAGATAAGAAGAAGATTAATATACTTACAAGGGTCATTCTTACAATGGAATTTTCTAAAGAGGGAACGCTAACAGTTAGAATGCTTAAGAAGGTGATGAGGATCACAAGTAAAACATCTCTGTATTCAAATGGGGGGAGGCTTATATCTGGTTTTAATATTTTTTTCCCCAGATTGTCTGGTTCTATATCCTTTTTCAGCTTGTTTTGATCGGATTTAACATATCTAAGATTACCACCACACTGGCAGTGTTTAAAATCTTCTGGAAACTCTCCCCTTCCCAGTTTGTAGTGTCCTCTACAATTTTCACAGACCAGATACCCATCAGATTTATCTGATTTTCTTCTTTTGATATGTGTAATCGTTCCCATTAAAACTGTAATGATCACCAATACTGTGAAAAATAAATTATAAGAGAATTTAGATGCACTAAAAACTGATATTAAACTGAAAAATATTGTAATTGCTGTGCTTAAAATTATACCAAATAAAATTCGTTTTTTTAAGCCAAAGCTTTCTTTAAGAGGATACAAAACAGTTATTAAGGCATATCCGGGCAATATAAATAGTAAAAGTGTGGCGGGAACGACCCTTAATGGAAATTCATTCAAAGGGGGAACAAAAATGCATAAAATAGAAATTATTGATAGTAAAATTACCATTAAGATGTCTCTATTTTGTAACTGCTTCATTATTGGGGCCTCGGCGATGATACTTGTATTTTTCGATAATAAGAATAACTGTATATAATTTGATTAATTTTTTATAACAATCTTATATAAAAATGATTAATACGAAAAAATATATCTGAATCAGGTTTATCTGTAAATTCATTTTAAATATGATAGATTTCTAAATATAATAAAAATGTTTATTATAATGGAGATACTTTATGGAAAAATTATCAACTTCAACTGTAATTAAAGTCACCAGAGAAGCGGTTCACTGTGATGTGGAAGACGAAGTGGTGATTTTAAGCATGAAAGATGGAGTTTATTATGGGCTGAATCCTGTTGGGGCATTTATCTGGAATCAGATACAGGAGCCAAAGAGGGTAGATGAAATATGTGATTTAATAATGGGCGAATTTGATGTGGGTAGAGAAGAATGTGAGGCAGATTTAATGGAACTGCTCAATGAATTACAGGAAAAAAACCTTATTGAGATTGAGGAAAGTTTCTAAACCACTAAATCAAAAAGATTTTGAGGTATTTATGAATCCCATTAAAAGATTTTTAAAACTGAACACCAGTGAAAAATTTATTTTAATCAAAGCATTTTTTCTACTTTTAACTGCAAGGATAATGCTCTGGATACTTCCTTTTTCTGTAATCAAAAAGATCATAAAAAAGATTACGGTAATTAATCAAGAAAATGATGCAAACAGTAAAATTTCCATAGAAACACTGACCTGGGCAATCAGGGTGATGAGCATCTATACCCCTAAAGCCACATGTCTCACCCGTGCAATAGCAGGGCAAATTCTGCTTTCAAGGTATAATTATTCATCAAACATTAAGATAGGTGTCTATAAAAATGAAGAGGAATTTGAAGCTCATGCATGGCTGGAGGCAGATGATGGGATAATTCTGGGGGAATCAGAAACTGGATATAAGCCAATACTTAACATGAGTGGAAATGAATAACCTTTTTGTACGATTGAATACAATTTTAATACATATTAAAATATCTGGTATTGCTATAAATATTCTGTTGTTATTTTATGGAAAATATTAATCCGGTACTTAATTTTTTGGATACAGTCATATATTTAAAGGTACGTCCTTTATGATTTATATTGATAGCTTGAATTTCAAAAATATCATTTTATAGTAATTCCACATTAAATTCCGTGTTCTGGAGTCTTTTATCCGGTGTTAGAAGGGGTGCTTTCTCTTTTTCTGCAGCTGCAAGGAATAATGAATCATAGAAACTAATCTTTTCTTTTAAAGCAATCTGGAAAGCTCTATCTGCAACTTCGTTTGTATTAATTAATTTACAGGCGGTATTTATAAATTCAATGCTCTTTTTCAGGGCCTGACTTATTAATTCTTCCTTTTCTACTGTACCGCCATTCGGCGCTACGCAGGGTATCCTGGGGCCTGACTTATTAATTCTTCCTTTTCTTTAAATAGGATAACTTTTTCCCATGCAACATCGGAAACCTCTGCAATGGCCAGATCAACAGTTATCGGTTCTGTTTCTGCAACTGCATTTACAGCTTTGGAGGAGGCATCTTCCTTAAAGAAAATTGCAGCTATGATGCTTGAGTCAAGAACATATCTATCCGGCATTTCTATCCTCTCTAATGAGTTCTGCAGAAGAAACAGTTCCCTTCATTTTTTTTTCTTAATTCCCGGGCATCCTTAAGAAGTCTTTCCTTGCCTTTTTTTTGGATCAGCTTTATTGCAGCCACTCTCATCTTTTTGCCAGTTCACATCATCCATTTCTTCCATCATCTTTTTATACTTCACCGATATACGTATACAGATTTTGCAGACATAATGTTATGTATACAAATTAATTATACAGATAGTTTTGGAAATCATTTGCATTTATTTAGAGAATTTAAATTTTTAATTGAATAAATTATTTATAAACAGACTCATATAGCTAAGTAATTCATAATTTACTAATAAAATAATTATTTCAGGGTGAAAATCTGAATGAGTGCAATAACAGGGATATTCTACAGGGACGGACGGAAAGTTTACCCGGAACTCATTAAAAGGATGAATGACAGGCTTTCGTATCGTGGACCTGATGGATCTGTGGTTTGGAGTTATTAATGTTGTTTTAAGAGATTTAACATTTAATAGAATCATTTACTCTAATTATAAAAACTATTATAAGCTATTTAGAATAAATTGAAAGAGATAAGAGGATGGTACATGTTTTATTACAGTGCATTTGGATTAAATATTTCTTCAGAGGTTGAGCTTCCAGGAATGATCGAAATTGATAGTGAAAATAAATTTCATGTTCAGATCAGTTTAAATAAAGTTAATATACTTCCATTTAAAGATATAGATAGCCCCAACTATTTTGTAGATGGAAAAAATGTTTATCTCTGGTGGGATGGAATCGGGAAGGTTAAGATAAGTGATGGAACGCAAATAATTGTTGATCCATCATCTAATTTGAATAGTAACGAAACCAGCATAATCCCCTTTTTACTGGGGCCTGTAATGTCCATTTTACTCCACCAGAGAGGATTATTAGTGCTCCATGGAAGTTCAATTAAGGTAAATAATGGTGCAATTGCATTTTTGGGATACAGGGGACTTGGAAAGTCAACAACTGCCATAAATTTATATAAGAAGGGTTATCCACTGATAACTGACGATATCCTGGCTGTTGAATTTAATAAAGAAGGATTGCCAGTTGTATACCCTGGCTATCCTCATGCACGTTTATCTGATGATTCTTATATGCATATAAATACAGATATTTTAACACCTATTCGGACTTACGCTGGGAAAGTCTTTTGTGATGCTTCCAGGGGTTTTTCAACAGAACCTGTAGAATTAGAAAGGATTTACATCCTTGAAGAAGGCGAACAAACCAGAATATCTAATTTTAAGTCACAAGAAAGTGTTATTAATCTTATAAGGCATTCAACTGCAAACAGAGTTATGCAGGATAATGAAGATCATGCAAAAAATTTGATTCAATGCGCCAATTTAATTAAAAATACTACTATCAGCCGTTTAGAGATATCACACTCATTTAAAAATCTCCCGGATTTAGTAAACCTGATTGAGGATGATTTTAGTGTGGGTGGGTGATATTTACGTGGATAAGTAAATAATATTAGTGAGATATTACTCGATACAGGGTATTAGAAGAATCATACCTCAAATTAACACGTCCAAATAGAGTTTTTCGGTAGGTTCATGGATAAATTAAATAATTAAAACTGGCACATAGACAAATTAAAGAATTGAACTTAATCAGGACAAATGTATTTCATGCTTCTAATTCTATACCTTCTTTTATAGCCTGGTTAACAATTCCTATTTCCTTCTTTTTTTCTTCGAATTCTTCAGGAGTGTAACACAGCGGTTCCAGCAACACTAAACCTTCCCAGTCAGCTGAAACATTCCTGATTCTCTCAAGCCAGTTGATGCCCTCAAATTTTTTGCTCACTATAATCATATCCACGTCACTATCAATCAGATGATCACCTCTGGCTCTGCTTCCAAATATTAAGACTTTTTCAGGTGAATATTTCTTATTAACCATCTCCAGAAAACCATCTATCCATTTTTTAACAGCTTTATCTGTGATTCTATCCATTTTATAACCTTCTTGCTTTTATCCAGAATATCGGTGGCAATTTCTTCATCATAAAGTTCGTAGGGTGTTCCATAAGCTGCATCAGGATATCTGGTGGTGACGAATTCGGGAGTTAACCTTCTTAAAAACATATGAAAATTTCTAATTCTCGCAAATTTCATTTGCGAGTTTGAAAATCGAAGATTTTCAATTTTCATTGTAAAAAATTAAAAATTTTTTAACATGTGAAATTTGGAAGGTACTGATGTTTCTGTGGCGAGAAAGATCAGTGAATGAGTCGTGCCTGGAAAACGCGTTTTTTTGCTATGTACTGCATTTAGACTCTTTTCAACTGCTTGCTAGCAGAAAAAAGCACAGGCATAGTAATCCCCTGAATTTTTACTGTTTTCTGCAGTTACCAGATCTCTTTTAGCCTGTTTCCACCAGCTTTCAACTTCTTTTCGCATGCTATCACTTTGTAAAATGATGTATATTAATTTTTTCTGAGTATCTAAACTTATGATTCAAAATCATGAAATCATAGAGATTGTGAAGGTTAAATTGAAGGATAATTCCAGTCAGGACATAAATAGATTTGTCAGTGGATGTAGAAAACTAAAATGTTTTTCAAATAACAACTGAATTTGCGCATAAAATCTTCAAAAAAAAACAGATATTTTAATAAAAAGATTCATTAGAAAATATGAATAGTATAAACTGATAAATAGTGATATTTAAATAGCATTTTTTAGTCATTATGATACATATCTAATGTTTTAATGTTCAGATCGGTGAAAAACAAGATGAGTGCAATAACAGGGATATTCAACAGTAGATGAAAGGATTTAGAGAAAACATTTTAAGTTGATGAAAAATTGAATAAATTATTTATACAACTGAATACAATTTGTATTCATGCTGAAGAGGATTTTTACTTCAAAAACAAGAGTTAAAATTTTAACATTCTTCATGATAAATCCTGAAAAAGAAATGTTTGTAAGAGAAATTTCAAGAACCATTAACGAAAATATTAATGCTGTTAGACGAGAGTTATCAAATCTAGAACAAATTGGGCTTTTAATAAGTAAAAAAGAAGGTAATATGAAATATTATTCTGTAAACAAGGATTTTCCAATATATGAAGAATTAAAGAGCATTATTTTAAAAACCGAAGGGGTAGCAAAGATTATTAACAACAATTTAAGTCAAATAGGTGAAATTAAACTGGCATTTATATATGGTTCCTTTGCATCTGGAAAAGCAAATATACAAAGTGATATAGATATTTTTTTAGTAGGAGAGCTGAATGAGGATCAACTAATAAAGGAAATTTTAAAGCTTGAAAAAACATTGTCAAGGGAAATAAACTACGTTTTATTCAGTGCAGATGAATTTAATCAGAGAATAAATGATGAAGATCCATTTGTTACTAACGTTTTAAGAGAACCAAAAATAATGATAATTGGAGATTTAAATGTTAAGAAAACTTGAAGCTGAAGGATATATCATGAAATTATCCAGTTCACCTCAGCAGGCTGAAGATTCCATTAAACTTGCAGAAAGAGATCTGGAAGTTGCAAAAACAATTTTAGATAAAAATTATGACTGGGCTTTTAATATAGCTTATAATTCAATTTTACAATCTATCCGTGCTTTAATATTTAAAAAGGGCTACAGAACTTCAAGCAGGAATTCCCATGTAGCTACCCTTAAATTTGCTGAAATATTTTTAGATGAATATGATGTACTTTATTTTGATAGGATGCGTAGAAAACGACATCGGGCAGTTTATGATACTGCAGGCACTATTTCAAAAAATGAAGCTGAAAATGCAATTGCAAGAGCGGAAACGATCATAGAAAAAGTTAAAAATTTAATTGAATGAATTAATTTTCTAATTAACGGTGGAACTCAATGAGCGCAATGACAGGGATATTCTACAGAGACGGGCGGAAAGTTGACCCTGAACTCATTAAAAAAATGAACGATCGTTTATCTCATCGTGGGCCTGATGGATCTGCCGTTTGGGTTGATGGATCGGTTGCTTTGGGCCATCAGATGCTCTGGACAACACCAGAATCATTGCACGAGAAGTTGCCGTTTCACGATGAAAAAGCAGGTTTAGTTATCACCGCTGATGCACGTATTGATAACAGAAATGAATTATCAGAGGAATTAGATATTGAAGATAAAGAGGATGTGTCTGACAGTTATTTTATTTTGAAAGCGTATGAAAAATGGGGTGAAGAATGTCCTGAATATTTACTGGGAGATTTTGCCTTTGCAATATGGGATGAGAATGAGGAGAAGCTGTTTTGTGCCAGGGATCATATGGGTGTGAAGCCGTTTTATTATTATCTGGATGAGGAGATGTTTGTTTTTGGGACTGAGATTAAGGCATTGTTTTGTGTTCCAAATGTTCTATGTGAATTGAATGAAAAAAGAATAGCTCTTTTTTTAATGATTAATGATTTTTTTGAAAAAGAATCCACTTTTTATGAAAATGTCAAGAGTTTAACAGCTGCACATTCCCTAAAACTTACTAAAAATGGAAGTAGAATTAAGAGATACTGGAAATTAGATCCTGAATCTCAAATAGTAATGGGTTCAGACGAAGATTATGCTTCAGCATTCCTTGAAATATTTACTGAAGCTGTAAGATGTCGTTTAAGAAGGCATGGCCCAGTAGGAGTTATGCTAAGTGGAGGACTTGATTCGTCATCTGTGACATGTACTGCAAGAAAAATTTTCAATGAAAATGAGTGTCTGGATAAAATACATAGTTTTTCATATATCTTCGATGATTTTCCTGAATCAGATGAAAGGTATTTTATTAAAAAAGTAGTAGATAGTGGAGGAATAGAACCTCATTTCATCAAATGTGATGAAATAAATCCATTGGAAAAAATTAATGCTATGTTAGGTTATCAGGAACAACCTCTTAGTTCTTTTCAGATAGCATTAGTTCATAACTCACGCAAAATAGTGCGGGATAATAACGTGCGTATTCTTCTAACAGGTGAAGGTGGTGACCAAATTGTTTCACATGCAGAAAAGTATCTTGAGGAACTTCTAGTCACTTTTCAGTGGATAAAATTGAGGAATAATATTAAAGATATTTCCAAAGCTCGTAATATGCATAAATACAAGATATTCATAGGCGCTGTTTTCAATGTAATTAGATACTATTTGATAAAATGGCCTAGATTATACCATTTTTTAAAAAAGGATGTTAATGTGAATAAAGATTTTTTAATGAGATTAAAAGCTAATAAAAGTAGGAGTTTAAAAGATAAAAGACGTGCTATAATTACATCAAAAAAATTTCATTATCAGGATATTGATACTATTTCACATCAATTGACTTTTGAAACAATAGATCAAGGTAATTCAATCTTTTTTATTGAGATGAGGCACCCATTTTATGATAAGAGAGTTGTTGAATTTTGTTATGCGATACCCACTGAAATGAAAATTAAATTAGGATTTAGCAGGTACATATTACGTATTGCTATGGACAACATATTACCAGAACAAATTCAATGGCGGACTACAAAGGCAAATATAGCTGGTGCGAGTGTTAAGAATTTTTTATCTGAAAAAAATATTTTGGATCAAATTATCAACGATGAAAATAACCTGATTAGAAAATATGTGTATTTGGATAAACTTAAGAAGGCGTTTAAAAATAAACGTGAGTCTAATCCTTCAATTACTATCCTTTTTCTATGGAGAGTAGTATTAATTTATTTGTGGTCATTAAGCAAAAATGTTAATAAATAGAAAATAAATGAATCTTAAATGAGATTTTTGTCTCTATTTAAAGATATTTGTCGAAATGTATAAGATTATTCGAGTTCTTAATCAGCTAGGTTCAAACATTCCCTCGCTGTCTCCGGCTCCTTCAACTTTACGTGTAATATTTTTTAAATTACCATGTTTTGTAAGTTCTGGGCTTTCATACTTCTTTTTCTGATGCATGTGGATCATCCTTTGTTATATTTTTTATAATTTACTTACATTTAATGTTGTTTATATATATTTTTGATTAGTTTATATTTTACTTACCTTAATTGTTTAATGTATTATTATTGTTTTAGAGTTTGGTTGGGTTAGTTTAGGATTTGAATGGGGTTTTACTGTTTTAGATAACAAAAAAGTGAATGGTTTAGAGGTTTTTTTACCTCTATGTTCTTGTTATGTAGTTGGTTTGTACGTTGTTTGCTGGGTTCCAGTCGTATGGTGTTGAATTTGTTTTGTTTGCAAATGGTTTGTAAGTTCCTATGATATCTGCTTTTACTGTGATATGTAATGATATTGATCCTCCACTTGCCAGTGAACTGATGATCCAGGTTAATTTTCGTGTACCTGAATCGTATGTGGCTCCACCATCATTACTTAAATAAGTTAATCCAGTTAATAGGTCTTCTATTTGTATGCCTGATGCTGTGTTTGGTCCATTGTTGGTTACTGTGATTGTTAATATTATATTATCATTTGTGTTTGTTTGTATGCCTGTGACTCCATTAATGTTTTGGTTTACTTGTATGTCTGCTGCATTTGCTACAGTTAATCTTCTGACTTCGCTGTTGGCATATGTTCCAGATTCTGTTTGATCTACTGATACTAGTGATGCGTTGGTGGTTAAAGCAGGTGTTTGTGTTCCTGTGGCGTTCACTTTTAAGTATATGATTATGGCTGCTGTAGCATTACTAGGTAAATAATCCACGTAGTAGGTTAAAGTTCTGGTCAATTCATCATATGATGCTCTGTTTACACCATACCATAGGTTATAACCTTGGTATATTAATCCATCACCGATTTTATAACTTACTACAATATTTGTAGCATCATCCGGACCATAATTACGTACATAAGAAACGTATGGCGGCGCTTCATTATAATTGTAATTATTATTCCTGCCACTGTACCATTCATAATTACGCACACGAAGATCCACAGTTCCAATCTTAATCTGGACAGGTGTAGTCTGACTATCCACAGTCACATTAACAGTTGATAATCCAGAAGCCAGACCAGTAAAAACAGTTATTGCCTGGTTATTACTGTCTAAATTACCGTTTGTAATAGTTAATGCTCCAAGAGCATCATTTGCGAATGTTATTAGTAATCCATTGGCAGGAACGAGTTTTCCATAAACAATAAGAGTGTCTTCACCCAGATTGTTATGCCTTAAATCTGCTATAATGGTAGAAGTACCTCCAATAGATACGTTAGTTTGTGAAGCTGTAACAGTTAAGACAATCCATTTACTAACATTCACATTTCCACTAACTTTACTACTCGGATTGTCATTTGAACCCCACCAGTTATTCAAAGCATTTACCGAACCATCTGGACTAGCTATAACATTACCAGTGCCTATAATCCTGTTAAAGTTAATAATCGCAGTTCCAGTGTTGTATATAGTTCCTCCAGTTCCTGTTGCAGTATTATTTAGAAGATTACTACTGGTTATATTCAAATCAGCACCATAATCATTGTAGATTGCACCACCCTGACTTGCACTGTTACCTGTAATTGTGCCGTTATTTATAGTTAAAACACTTTGATTGTAGATTGCACCACCGTATGTTGCACTATTACCTGTGAAAGTACTATCATTTACAGTTGAAACATTAGAATTGTAAATAGCACCACCAAAGGTAGCACCAGAACCAGTTGCCTTGTTATTTGTGAAAGTACAGTTTTTCACGGTTAAAGGACCTCCACTGAAAATAGCACCGCCTTGAGTTGCAGTGTTATCTGTGAAAGTACAGTTTTCTACAGTTAAATCTCCATAATTGAGAATGGCACCACCGTAATTTGCATTTCCGTTTACAAGTGTTAAATTCTGGATTGTAAGAGTTATTCCGCTGTTTACTGTAAATATTCTTCCATTTCCTTCTGCATTTACTGTGGTGTTTGCCTGACCTGCACCTACAATGGTCATATCTTTGTTTATAGTTAAGTCGTGTTCATTATATGTTCCGTTTGCTATGTGGACTGTTCCACTTGGATATACTCCTGCAATTCCTGCTGCGATTGTTTTTAGTGGATTTGTCCGGCTTCCATCTCCTGTAGTGTCGTCACCTGTTGGTGATACGTAGACATCGTCTCTTCCAATGGTTATTTGGGTGTTTAAGGTTTGGCTGTCAACCGTTGCACTAACGGTTGCAATTCCGGGTTTAGAACCCGCGGTGAAGGTTGTTGTAGCTATACCGTTAACAGTAGACGCATCTGGAATAGTTCCTAGGATACTGGTAAATGTAATTAGAATTCCGTCAGGTACGTGACCGGAAGCCGGGTTATAATAATTTCCATTTTGGTCGTATGTTAAACTTGCAGTAATGACTGAAGTTTCTCCACTGTGAATTGCAGCTGGTGCAGCAGAAATTCTTAAAACCAACCATGTGGGCACGTTCACACCGCTGTTTACTCTTCCGGCTGCAAGAGGAGTTGTTCCCTGGAAATTGGTTCCCCACCAGTTGTTCTGTGCGTTTACTGTTCCTGAAGCTCTGTAAATGTCAGTTCCTGAATTTCCAGTTATTCTGTTGAAACGAATATCTGCAGTGCCACCCTCATTGTATACTGCACCGCCTGATGTTGCACTGTTATTCATTAAACTGGATTCTGTTACTGTGAGGGAGGATCTTCCACTGTTATAGTTGTTAATTGCCCCGCCATTGGTAGCTGAGTTACCTGTAAAGTTTGATCCGGTTATATTTAAAATACCCCAGTTACGAATAACTCCTCCGTGAGTTCCAGTGTTACCTGTAAAGGTTGTATTTGTGATAGTTGCAGGATTGGTAGAATTACCTGCATTTGTCCATAATGCGCCTCCATGTAGTCCTCTGTTACTTGTAAATGAAGAATTAGTTATGGTAAGAATCATTCCAAGAATGTTTCTGTCTCCTATACATATAGCACCACCAGCACCTTCATTGGTCATAGCTGCGGTGTTGCTTGTAAAGGAGGTACTTGTTATAATTAAATTACTGTTACTGTAAATAGCTCCACCATCCTGACCTGCAATGTTGCTTGTAAATGAACTTTTATCTATATTTAAATTACCATTAGTATATATAGCTCCACCATCATCGTTTGCAGTACCGCTAGAACTATTTACGCTGTTATTTGTAAATGTGCTGCCTGTTATTGTCATACTGCCAGTACTGTAAATAGCACCACCAAAAGCATCATTTAATGAACCAGATACTGCAGTGTTACCTGTAAAAATACTGTTTGTAATGGTTAAAGTACCTGTATTGTAAATAGCACCACCATAAACTGCAGTAGTATCAGCAGTTCTACTTGCCATGTTGTTTGTAAGAGCACAGTTATTTATGGTGAGGGAACTACCATTGTTCTGGATTGCACCACCGTTACTATTACTTGCAAGCCCATATCTGAGTGTTAAATTTGTTAGAGTAACATTATATCCATTTGAGATGATAAATATCTGGTTAGTATTTTGTCCATCGATAATGGTTGAATCTCTGCTCTCACCAATTATGGTCATGTTTTTATTTATAGTTAAATTTACATTACCAGTACCTGTGTATGTTCCATTGGCAATGCGAACTGTTCCTTCCGGATAAACCATTGAAATACCTTTTGCAATGGTTCTATATGGTTTTGCGTAACTTCCATCACCTGTAGTATCATTACCAGTTGGTGAAACGTAAATATCATTCCCCACAGTGATACTGGTACCTACATTTACACTGTCAACTGTGGCATTCAAAGTTGCAATACCGGGATTGGAACCTGTAAATGTTGTTGTTGATATTCCATTAAGTGTAGTTGCGCTAACTGGGTTAACTGAACCCAGAGTACCAGTGAATGTTACTGGTATCCCATCAGGGACAGAACCTCCAGTAGCTAGACTTCCATTATTTAAATAATTTAAATTTGCAGTGATTGTAGAAGTACCGGATGTTGGAATCCATGTTTGTGAAGCTGTTACAGTTAAAACCAGCCATGTGGTAGCAGTAACAGTGCCTGATGTTTTTCCAGTTGAACCTGCATTATCTCCCCACCAGTTATTTATGATGTTTACATTTCCACCACTACGGCGTATTTGATTACCACCGGGGGAATTTCCAATTATTCTGTTGAGATGAATTACTGCATTACCAGCGTTATTATGAATGGCCCCCCCATTACTTCCTGCTGTGTTAGATATAAAATTTGTTCTTGTAACATTTAAAGTAACACCGCTTAAAGAGCTTCCACTCCAAATTGCTCCACCATTGCGCATTGCGCTGTTACCGGTGAAGTTACCGTTATTTACTGTTAAACGACCAGTATTGTAAATTGCTCCACCATCATTATTGCTACTGCTTACGCGGTTATTAACGAAGTTGGTGTTATTAACAGTTAAAGTGCCTCCATTATTCAGGATAGCACCACCATTACCTGATACCCTTCCATTTCGAATTGTCAGGCTTTGTATTATAAGATTAAATCCATTATTAACTGTAAAAACTCTACCCAGACCTCCTGCATCTATTATGGTGCCTGTTGAGCTTTCACCAAGTATAGTCATGTTTTTGTTTATGCTTATGTTAAGATTGTTTACTCCACTATAAACACCATTAGCAACGTTTACTGTTCCATTGGCATTAACTGTCCCTGTAGCGTTTTTAATACTTAATTTAGGTCCGCTTGTACCGTTCCAGGTTGGGTTCTGGCCGTCCCAGGCATCGTTTCCTGTTGCATTGTTTACATAAATTTGATTAGGAGCTGCTGAAGCACTATCAATACTGAATGCAAATATTGCTGCTAAACTTATTAAAATAAGTGAAATCATTAAAATATTACTGTTTTTAAATATATTCATTGTCCTTACACCTCCATTTGCATTTTTATCCATTTTTTTCACCTCGATATGCCCCTCTTTTTTTATTAATTTTTTATGAAGTTTTAGTAATTTTTGTGAATCATTTCACAAGTTTTTATAAATCCAATTTTTGTGAATACATTTTAAAAGACATTTAATCTTTATGTGAATATTGTCACAGCTTTATATACTGATTAATATTCTTGTGTGAATTATAATCTATCAAAAACTACTATTTAAGCTTTGCTAATATTCAAATTTATTAATATTTAAAAAATAGTTTTTAATACGTTACTGGAGTTCTTTAAATGATATAAGAACACTAATATTCAGATTTATAACAAATAAATAGTTTTAGATAACATTAAATGCTTACATAATCCATGTAATATTTGAAAATTAATTTTTAGAAATTTTAACAGGTTATTTAGATTTATAATGTATTTGCATATTATTTTTAAAAAAAGTATTATTTAAACAGATTTAAATGCCAATTACAATTTAAAAATAAATGAGAATGTAAGTTAGACACAGAAAAGCAAAAATGTGATATATGTCACAGCAGGATTTTCATGTTATCCAGAATAATCAATTCAAATAAAAATTTCACAGAATACATTAAAGCATTGTTAGGGTTTAGATCGAGAAGCATTGCCCTTACACTTGCTTTAATGGTAATAATCAGTTTAACTGAAGGTATTGGCCTCCTGCTCCTTGTCCCCCTCCTTCAGCTTGTGGGTCTGGACGTTCAGCAGGGTGCACTGGGTCAGATTGCAGGTTTTATTGGATATATATTTACTTACATGGGAATAAAACCCACATTAGGAATCGTACTCATAATATACGTGGCAATTATCGGCTTGAATGCTCTCTTTCATAAATTGCAGACTCTAAAAGCTGCAGAAATTCAATACGAGTTTGCAGCGCATCTAAGAAAGGATCTTTTTAATGCAATCACCAGTTCAAGCTGGTCTTTTTTTACAGGGAAAAAATCCTCTGATTTTGCCCATGCATTGACCTACGAAATCGAGCGTATAACCACAGGAACAGGTTTTTTCATATCTCTGGTTGCCAGTTTGATTGTCTTATCTGTCTACATCATATTTGCACTGAAGATATCCGGGTTAATCACCGGACTTATTTTTTTAACAGGTATCGCTCTACTTCTTTTACTTAAAAAAAGAACACAAAAGGCGGGTGAAAGCGGTGAAGAACTTTCAAAAACCAGTAAAGACATATATTCCTCAACTTTAAAGCAGATTGAGGGAATGAAGACCATTAAAAGCTTCGGTATGGAGGAAGAAAATATTGAAATGTTTTCACATAATAGTGATAATGTTTCAAGAAGTTACATGTATGCAATTAAAAGCTATGCTGGTGTAAGGTTCCTGTTTGATGTGGGATCTGTGATGATTTTAAGCTTAATAGTGTTTATTTTAATTGAAGTGATAGCTATCTCAACTGCAGAATTACTTATTCTTCTCTTTCTTTTTGTTAGAATGATTCCCCGGTTTTCCATGATTCAGTTAAGCTATCAATACTTCATAAACATGCTCCCAGCATTTGGAACAGTTATTAAGCTGGAAAATGAATGCAAAGAAGCTGCAGAACCAAAATTAACAGAAAATGGACTGAAATTGAACGATAAAATAATATTTGATGATGTTTCATTTTCCTATAGAGGAAAAAACGGTTCATTTGCACTTAAAAACTTAAATTTAACCATTGAAGCTGGGAAGACAACTGCAATAGCAGGCTTATCAGGTGCTGGTAAAAGCACAATAGCAGACATGCTAATGGGCCTAATAAACCCTGATAGTGGTAGTATAATGATTGATAAGGTGCCTTTAAACCATGAAAACCTCCTAAGCTGGCGTAATCAGATAGGATACGTAGCACAGGACACATTCCTATTCAACGATACAATAAGAAACAATTTACTCTTTGCAGATCCTGAAGCCAGTGAAGAAGAAATTTTAAATGCTTTGAAATTAGCATCAGCAGATGAATTTGTTTTGAAACTACATAAAGGACTTGATACATTGGTCGGAGATCGTGGAGTCCTTTTATCAGGTGGTGAAAAACAGCGCCTTGCTCTGGCTAGGGCATTACTGCGTAGACCTTCCCTTTTGATACTGGATGAGGCCACAAGCAATCTGGATTCAAAAAATGAAAAAAATATACTTGATTCACTGGAGAAACTTCATGGAAACCTCACCATACTGATTATAGCCCATCGTTTGTCTACTATTCGAAATGCAGATGTTATTTATCTGGTTGAGGAAGGGAATATCGTTGAGTCTGGAGTTTGGGATGAACTCATTATAACAAAAGGAGGTAAATTCCATTCTCTTGCTCATACACAAGGAATTAAAGGTTGATGAAACATTTCTCTAATGGAATATGTAAAAATTCTGGTAATTATCCATAATGATGTAATAATATCCATCATCAATTGAATTTATCGGGGTTGTAAAGTTATTGGGTGTTGAGCAGATTTGTTGAAATATCTTTGACTTTATATGTCTTTGTTTACTGAAAACAATAATTAACGAATATG
>DAVZ01000002.1 GCA_002505765.1 Methanobacterium sp. UBA176
TATCAAATGAATCAACTAACAGGAAATCATTTAAAACATTGGTGTAAATTAGTTGACATTATGATTTTAAGGTGGTTACGTGAAATGGATGGAGAAAATACTGAAGAAGACCGGGCAATACATACAAATTATTTTAAACTGGATGGTCAAAATATCAATCAACGTGTCAAAAAGGTCTTTGAAAGCTTTTTCAATTCCATTTCATATCACAGGTAAAATTACACATTTTTTTAAAGATGTTTCCCGGGTTTTAGGTGAAGGCTCTACAGCACTTTTTATAGCTGCAATAACCGGAATCATTGCAGGTATATTTTTAAGTAAAATGACTGGTGATCTTGAAGTCCTGCCCGGACTTTTAGTACTCATACCTGGTGCAATTGGAATGCGAGGGAATATTTTTGGGGCCTTAGGGTCACGTCTTAGTTCTAATCTCCATATAGGTCTTTTATCACCAGAACTGAAAAAATCAGATATTTTAAACCAGAATATCATAGCATCCATAATTTTAACAATTATAATGTCTATTTTCCTTGCTTTTATGGCTAAAGGATTTTCCATTGCGTTAGGTTTTGAAAGCATCAGTATAGTGGATTTTACAGTGATATCTGTTTTAGGAGGTATTTTTTCTGGATTGATACTTTTACCAGCAACTATTTTGATTTCGCTTAAAAGTTATGAAAATGGCTGGGATCCTGACAATGTGACAACTCCATTAATTGCCTCTATGGGAGACCTTTTCACACTTCCATCCATTTTTTTAGCTTCTGGAATATTATTATGGATTAGAAACGGTTTTTTTGAAGTGATACTCTTTATAATATTCATTATAATGGGCATTGCAGGTATTTTTGTGGGAATCCACGGAAACAGCTACCTTAAAAAGATCATAAAACAAAGTTTTCCAACGCTTTTTATCTCATCCATTCTTGGTACACTGGCTGGGACCATATTAAACAGTAGATTTACTGTAATTTTGGCAACCCCGGCAGTATTAACATTAGTTCCCCTATTTTCAGGTGAAAGCGGGAACCTTGCAAGTATTCTTGGCGCAAGGTTATCTTCAGGATTACACGCAGGATTTGTAGAATCAACATTAAAACCATCTGAGGGTGCAGTTAGGAATTTTGGAATAATTACAATTCTTGCTATAATTATCTATCCAATTATAGGTCTTTTAGTTATTCTTGCAAGTACAACTCTTAATATACCCTCTCCTGGCATTGACAAAATGATTTTAATCAGTTCTCTTGGAGGAATGTTGGTTATACCTTTGATAATGATTATTGCATTCTATCTAAGTGTTATTTCCTACAGAAAAGGGCTTGATCCTGATAATATTGTTATACCATTGACTACAAGTATGACCGACCCTCTTGCAACAACAAGTCTTGTAATCATGGTTATTTTGTTTTTAGGAGCTACAACATAACTAAATGGCTAGTTTTAGATGTGTAAAATAAAATAGTAAGATAATTTAGGTCATTTAATTCTTAAAATAAAACTCTCGAAAATAATTGACTCCAGAACCTCTGAGACTTAGAATTCCTCGGTTCTAGTATGTGGAACTTTTTAAATTCAAAGAACTTTGATGCCGCAAAATCAAAGAATTTTGCAGGCTCTGTTTTCGCTGGATTGAATCTCCTATTTTCAAGGGTTTCCATCAAAGCCGAAAATTCGTGAATTTTCGAATGAAAAAAAGATTTAAGTTAATCCAATAGCTAAAAATAAAATTACTTAGAAACTGTAGCTTCTGGTTCGCCGTAGAGAATTTCTGCAATACCTTTAAGCTTTTCCATACCCTTAACCTCTTCAGCTTGAAGTGGTATCTGGGCTATAAGCTGGTTTCCAAATTTCTCATGGATCGTTTTAAGGCGCTGCTCCTGTATTTTACGTCTTGCAGCACAGAATTCACAATCAGCTTCTTCTGGTTGAATCTGGTTAACGATTACTCCATCTGCAGTCATGTTGAACCTGGCAAGTGCCTCCATTGCCCTTTCAGATTCATAGATGGACATTTCTTCTGGTATTACAACCATTTTAAAGGAAGTTCTTTCCGGATCTGCTAAAACACCTCTTGCAGCTTTAATTTGCTTTTTCGTTGCTTCCATATCCTCTAAAGCACGATCTTCCTCTTCCTCATCACCCATAAAGGGCATGATATTTTTAAATGCCTTAGCCATGCTTCCAATCTGGCGCCTGACCTTTATCATCTTTCCAACCCATGAATCCATCATTTCAGGAAAGGAAAGTAATCGTAAAGTGTGCCCTGTTGGAGCTGTATCAAAAACTATGATATCGTACTCATCAGTGGTCATGTACTGAAGAAATTTATCAAATGCCGCAGTTTCATCGATTCCTGGAGCCATGGTAGCCATATCCATTTGATCTTGTAGCATTCCCATGTCCATACCCGGATTTAATGCCTGCTGTTCCTTCATCTTGGCCTGATAGTCCTGCATGGCAACTTCAGGATCGATTTCAACAGCCTCCAGATTTTCGGCTATTGGGGTTGGATTGTGCCCTATATTTTTTTCAAAAGAATCTGAGAGGGAGTGTGCTGGATCAGTAGAAATTACCAGGGTCCTTTTTCCCTGTCTTGCAAACCATAACGCCGTAGCAGCTGATACAGTTGTTTTTCCGACTCCTCCTTTCCCTCCAATGAATACAAATGTTGTTTTTCCTTTGTTAAATTTAAAGAGATCTTTAAACGCCATTTTATCCTCCATATTATTTCCATTAAATAGTATAAAAATAAGAGATTATTTATAATTACACTACCTTCTTTTTAAATTTATTTATCTTTCAAACACATATAAAATTTAACTAAAAGAATTAGGTAATTTTGTATTCTTATGATAAAATTTAATAAAAAAAGCTATTTCACAACCTTATTACCTCCAAACACTTAAAACAAAAAACCACGGTCCAGTATCCAAATAATTAATATTTACCATATCTGGCGAGGTTCCTTTAGGAACAGTCACAATATAATAATCATAAGCATTATTAGAGCTCCCTTGAGCTAATATATGTGCCCATAAAAGAGTTTTATTGTTATTACCCATTAATTCTTTAATTTTATCGTTTAAACACGTTGGATTTGATGTAAATTGACTCATAGTGCTATTTTGACAGTTTGCTTTGCCGATTACCCATTCATCCTTATTTATATTTCCGCTTGTAATTAAGTAAAAATCTGATGAATCTAATTCATCCCGAGTTAGATTAAAATAATTACACTTCCATTCCGTTTTAAAAGAGGAATTATCTGATCTATGATCTGGATTGGCACATTCTACTGCAGAAACATTTCCTTCATGAGTATTATTACAAATTGCAACTTTAAGATGCATAAAATCTAAAATAACCGTTCTATTTGCTATTACAATATCACAAACATTTACAGGAGGCGTGTTATTCATTATAGATACAGGGGCAAAAGAATTATTGGAAGGGTATATTATCATGCTTGAATTAACCCCCCAGGGGAGAATTCGTCCATAGATCAGATAGTTGTAATTTTCTTTTAATTTGTTGATTTTTGCAATTGAAACTGTATTTGGAACTGTCCTACCAGTTTGTGCATCTATTTCTGCAAGTCCAGGTATTGTAGCTTGATCTAAGCCATATTTTTCCCAATTTCCAGGCGATCCAGGCGATTTTACGAGTATATCAGCAGCATCAACTGCTAATCTGTCAAGAGTAGTTCTGTAGGAATAATCCTGCATTTTATAACTTGCAATATCCATTGCATCAGCGGATATCCCTATAATTACTGTTAATAACACAAAACCAAGCATTAAATCCAATGAAAGCGCTTGTCCATCATATTCTTCATTAAAGCTTCTGTTATTCATTAAATCACTTCAGGTAAACCATATTTCTTCCTGTGACCATTATCCAAAAATAATATATAATGATCATCACCTTCGCAACGATATTCCAGTGACGTCCCAGGATAGGCGCTCTCATTGAATATAACGTGGTCACTGGAGCATGGGGCTTTAATCTGGGTAGATTTATGAGATGATAGAGAAATTATGAAAGTTTCCATTCCATAATGTTTGCATGTTGCCCTACCTTCTAACTTGCACATAAAACATGCTCCATCGCTGCTTTCATGGAAATATTTGCCATATATACAGTTTTTAAGCACATAAAAAGAATTTCCGTTCCCATGACTTACATAGGGATCATAAGGACATTTTTTAATGAAAAGGGGAGAAGTAGAACCATTATAAACTTCAGCATTTTCCATACCTTTGGAATTTAAAAACTGGAAGAGACTTGAACCGTAAAGGATTAATTCTGCATTATCGTCGCGTTCTGGCATTCCATATGACTTTAATTTTATAAAAGGCAGAGGATCAGCTATTTTTTTATCATTAATATCCACATACTGCCTTATGGTTTCTTTATGGACAATTTTACCCTTTTTAATGTAGACATTAAAATCTACCTCTAATTTAAATGGATCTGGGGCTGAATCCACCTTTAAAATTGTGCATTTTACTTCTTCAGCCCCTATATATCCTGTATAATCCTTTGTAAAATCGTCGATTTTTGTTTGCAGGATACCTTTAACCGTTGATCTACTGTTTGTTAATGGAATTCCGGTTACAGTTATGTTATCAGCAGATTCTCTTAAAACATCCAATGCAACAATCTCTACATTCTTTTCAACATCATTTACCGCAAAAAATGTGGTATCTGACTGTAATACTGTGCTTACTGATTCTTCTCCGGTTTTGGTCATATCTGCAAATGCAGCAACAATCAAAATTGCGGGAATCATAAGAAGAAACGTAAATCCACTTAATACATAGCCTTTTTTATCCATATCACCCATCTTAAAGATTTTATTGTTAAATAAAAGTTCAAATCCCTTTTAATAAACTGAATTCATTATTTTAGTCCTCACATAACCTAAAAATCATTGTTTCTTTTAATAATAGTATAAAAAAGGAGTATATAAATTAATAAGTAACTTTATTAGAGTATGTGGGTTCAAAACAACAAAATAAGAAGTTTTAAGGCTTTATTTTAATAAAATTAAATTGACAATACCTATACGATCAAAGAGCTTAATTACATCACCCATCAATGAATATATATAAATAGATCATACACAGAATCTAAAATTTACAAGTTTAATTTTCATAATTAAATTAACAAAATTTCTATTGAAAATTTTAAGAGTTTTATTTGAGGAGGACTTTGATGAAGGATATAGTAAGAGCGTGGCGCCATATTCCACAGCGATACAGCCTTATCGGATCAAAATGTTTACATTGTGGAACAGTATTTTTCCCAAAGAGAGTAATATGCCCTGAATGCAGAAGAAAGGGAAAATTAGAAGATATACAGCTTAAAGGAGAGGGAAAAATCCACACTTATTCGATAATAAATACCCCTACCGATGAATTTAAAATTATTGCTCCCTATGTGGTGGCAATAGTTGAACTTGAAGAGGGAGCAAAATTAACAACCCAGATTGTTGATTGCGATCCAGAAGAAGTTGAAATTGGCGATGAAGTTGAAATGGTCTTTAGAAAAATAAAAGAAGAAGGCGACGATGGAGTGATATCATATGGATACAAATTCAGACTTAAAAACTGCTAAAATTGGCGTTTTACTTGTAGGTCACGGAAGCAGGCTTCCATACGGAAAAGACGTGGTAAGTAAACTGGGCAAAATGTATAGAGAAAATTCTGATTACCTTGTAGAAGTGGGTTTTATGAACATGTCCAAACCTTCAATTCCTGCAGCCATAAATATGCTTGCAAAACAAGGAGTTAAAAAAATAATCGTGACCCCGATCTTTTTAGCTCACGGAGTACACACAAAACAGGATATCCCACACATTCTCGGCTTAGATAATGGCCATGAACATTCACACGGCCACCACCACGGCCACAGTCATCATAAAGATGAAGAAGCAGAAGAAATTGAATTTGATGGTGAAATAATCTATACCGAGCCTCTTGGCGCTGATCCAAGACTCGTGGATATTATAGGAGATAGGGTAAAAAAAGCCCTTTAATATTTTAATTGTGGTTTTAAAAATGCCCCTTAAAGTCTCAGATATTGGGGAAAAAAGATTAATAAAAAGAATTCTTAAAAAAAGTACTAAAAATATTTTTAATTCTTCTTTTTTTGATGAACTTTCAATTAAAAGCATGAAAGATGATGCTGCACTTATTAATTTCGGAGATCATTATTTAGTTTTAACTTCAGACATTCTGTTTAAATCAGCCCATTTTCCTGAAGAAATGATTCCTGAACAAATGGGTAAAAAAGCAGTTACAGTAAATGTAAGTGATTTAGCAGCGATGGGTGCTGATCCAATAGGAATCATAGTTTCACTCGGCCTCCCTAAAAATATGCTGCTTGATGATTTTGACAGATTAATTGACGGAATCATCGATGGTTGCTTTGAGTATGAAATGATGCTTATTGGCGGCGATACAAATGAATCTAACGAACTAACAATCTGTGGAACTTGTCTGGGGATCGTTGAAAAAGATAATGTTTTAATGAAAAGCGGAGCCCGTGATGGTGATGTCGTAGCTATCACTGGATTGCTCGGACTTGCAGCAGCAGGTTTTGAAGTTTTATTTAACAATTTAGAGTTAAATTCTGCATCCAAAGAAGTTCTATTATCTCATGCACTCCATCCAAAAGCAAAATCAAAAGAAGGGATACTACTTGCAAAAACAGGGTCTGTAACATCAGCGACGGATATAACAGACGGTCTTGCCAAGGAAATTGGAGAATTAATTGAATCAAACAGTGGAAAAATCGGGATAACCCTCTATGAAGACCTTCTGCCCATTCCAGAGGAAGTTTTAGAGGTTACAGAAAAAATAGATAAAAATCCCTTGGATTTAATTCTTTACTACGGTGAAGACTTTGAGCTCTTATTAACCATTGATAAGGATATTTTTAGTCAAATTAAGGATAAAATTTCTCTTTACAAAATAGGGAGTGTTACATCGTCTGGTAAAATGATTATGGTCTGTAAAGATGGAACAAAAAAGATATTGGAGCCAAAGGGATACGAACATCTATCTTAAAACGAAATTTAATTGTAAAAATCTCTAAATCTCTATTTAGTCTTAAATATAAAGTTTGCATTCAAATTTTGAGGTTAAATGGACTCGAATGCCAGCGTAGTAATTTATTTTCTTTCTATAAATAATGTATTATTAACTATCTAACCATTTTTATATCAAGTAAAACAATAATTTATATAACGCAAATCAAGTTGCTAAAGGGTTAATTAAACCTTTCCAATATTATAAAGACATTCTACAACTTGAAAATTATTTAAATTCAAAGAGGAGAATTCCCTATGAAAAAAGAAGTCCTTACTTATGATAAAGTTGGAGAATATTTAAACTGTAAGGTCTGTGAAAGAAAATGCACCATCAAAGAAGGAGATACCGGATTCTGCAAAATGAGAGCCAATATGAATGGTAAACTATGTGCCCTAAATTACGGCACTGCTTCTTCAGTAGCAGTTGACCCAATAGAAAAAAAGCCTCTTTTCCATTTTTATCCTGGTTCAACTGTTTTTTCACTTGGATCTGTAGGCTGTAATTTCAGATGCAAGCACTGCCAGAACTGGAATATTTCCCAGGTAAATTTAGAAGAAATTCCAACACGAGAAATACTTCCAGAGGAGGCCATACGCTTAACAAAACAGTATGGATGCAAATCAATAGCATGGACCTATAATGAACCCACAATATGGTTTGAATACACCTATGACAGTGCAAAATTAGCTAAAAAAGAAGATATAGCAACAGTTTATGTTACTAATGGATATATGAGTGAAGAATCGTTTGATCTTATCAAACCATATCTCGATGCTGCAAATATTGACCTAAAAGGTATGTCCGATAAATTCTATCGAGATCTATGTCAGGCCAGACTCCAACCAGTTCTGGACAATATCAAGCGATTTTATGAAAATAAAATACATATAGAGATTACAAATCTAATTATACCGGGTTATAATGATTCTAAAGAAGATTTACAGGCTTTAATAAAGTTTATGGTGGATGAAACCGGGTTAGAAGTTCCATTACACTTCACCAGATTTTTCCCCTATTATGAACTTGGACAACTTCCACCTACACCAGTAGAATCCCTCAGAAGAGCTTATAACATGGCAAAAGAAGCTGGAATGAAGTACGTGTATATTGGGAATGTCTCTACCGGTGGAGAAGAAAGTACATTGTGTCCGGAGTGTGGAAAAGTTCTCATACAGAGGAATGGATTTGAAATTGTTGATGATGAGCTTAAAGAAACACGTAAATGTCCCACCTGTAAAGCACCTATAAACATTATAACCTGAATTTCCAATTCTAAACCCTTAAAATCGATTTTTGAAATTGAGTATTTAAGTCCAGTTAATTTTCTAAATTATGAACAATCAATATGCTGATTTTAATGAATACAGGAAAGCTTAATTTATTAGATTAAATTATCTATTGATAATCTAATTTTTTGGATTTAAGATTCAAACGAGGTCAATTCAATGTTTATTGATAAAATAATTATTTTAATTATAATATTAACCTTACCATCTTCATTTTTACTTTTAAATCCTGCATATAACAGTGAATCCACTGATTTATCACTGGTAAACCATGTGAAATACATAACAAAAGAAATAGGGCCAAGACCTGCAGGATCAGAAAGTGAAATGGAAACAGCCAGTTACCTTAAATCCAAATTCGATGCTTATGGAGTTAAAACAGAAATTCATGAATTTCAATATTATTCAATGAATTCAAAACAAATAAAGAAATCTAAAAACGTTATAGGCACTATAAACGGAACTTCTCCCCAGCAGATCATTATATGCGCTGATTTAGACACTTTTAAAGATCAGAATACTGGAAAATATACTGAAGGAGCAAATGACGATGCAACAGGTCTTGCAGTCCTAATAGGGCTTGCAGAAAAATACAAAAACAAAAAACCCTTTTATACCATTAAATTAATAGGTTTTGGAGCTGGAGAAGATGAGTATACGTTCCCAGTTAACGTAAGTCCAAGAACCAGTTTAGAGGAAGATGAATATAATAAAATCATGTACACTCCCTATTTAGTTGGTGCAAGATATTATATGCTTCAAAATCAGGATTCAGTTAATAATATCGTTGCAGTTATCAGTTTAGAGGCTGTTGGAACTGGTGACCCCTGTTTTATAAGTGAAGATTCATACACCCAAAACAATCAATCCTTTGTTAATTTTTTGGTTTTAAACGCTCGAGATAGTGGCATTAAAGCTGAAAAAATTGATTTTATGACCTATAAAATTCCTTCTGGCAGAGATGCGCCCATAAGTCATATTTATCTCCCTTTTTCCTATGCAAACATCCCATCAACATTTTTAACCTGTATGAATAATCCAGACATAAATTCTGCAGTTCATGGTGACCAGGAGATACCAGGCTATTTAACTATTGAGGATAGCTATGAAAATCTTGTAGAGAACAATGGAGGAGAAGAAGAGCTTGAAAAGCAGCTCGAGAAGGTTTTATATGTTGTTGAAAATAGTATCGATAGAATATCAGTGTTTGATGCTTTAAAAAATAAGAGAATAGAATAAAAACTAAAATTCTAAACAATTTAGAGAAATTATTTATATTAATTAATTTTTAATAAGTTTATGGCAGTCAAGCATAATGAAAGGTGTAAAGAATGTAAAAAAAGGGTGTTTGAACTACTTACACATCTTTTTGGAGATGTAGAAAGGAATTACAACATAAATTTATCATTAAGTACTAATCAAATGGAAAAGAGCCCTTATTATATGAATTTAAACGAGATATACTCTGCACTTCAAAATCATAGAGGAAACACCGAATTTGTCCGTGCCAAAAAGTTACCTAACGTCGATTTTTATATTAAAGACCATAAATTCATATTAGAATTTGACGAATCACAACACTTCACTACACTTAGGAAATTAACATTAGAAAAATATCCCGAGGAACTTAAAACTGGTTTTAACAAGGATAAATGGATTAATATTTGTAAATCAATTAATGCAAAGGATAATGACCCTATTTACAGAGATGAACAAAGAGCGTGGTATGATACTTTACGTGATTTTGCTCCGTCTATTTTAAATTTAAAGCCTACAGTCAGGATTTATTCAAAGGATTGTATTTGGTGCAAACTGGATGCAGGAGATGAGGAAGACCTGCAAACCTTTAAAGAGATCTTATCAATGGAAATGCATGATCGAAATTA
Organism: Methanobacterium sp. UBA176; assembly: GCA_002505765.1. Lineage (GTDB taxonomy): Archaea > Methanobacteriota > Methanobacteria > Methanobacteriales > Methanobacteriaceae > Methanobacterium_D. The sequence continues at coordinate 10,273 of DAVZ01000002.1, forward strand.
CCTATTCCAAAAAAATCTTACCAAACAGATATTCACTGATTACAAATCTAATAGATTAATAGAAAAAGAGGAAGAAATTATTAACAGGGAAGCAATTACGAAATCCCTAAAAAAGCCAAAAATTAATAAAATAAGGCATAATAACATTAACAGACATTTTTGGGATTCCATGGAAGAGGGAGAAAATTGTGAATTTAAAATTGAAGTAAAAAAAATTGAAGGAAAAATAAAAGTTATTAAATTTGAAAAATTAAATAATAAAAAACCAGAGAAATTAGTTGAAAAATCTAATAACTCATTAAATGAAAATATTGAGTTAACTATCACTAAAAATTCAAATTATATTAAAACCTTTTTATTAGCAGATAAAAACAGGGAAAAGCTGTTTAAAACAGATAATGAAGCGCTTATACAATTATATCCTGATAATTCAGGAAATTTGTTTTTTTATGAACTATTCAATAATTTTAGTAGTAGACCTCTAAAAATGTCATTAAAAGAAATTGGAACCACTTATCTTCAATTAGAAAAACCATCTGCCAAAGAAGTCTTAAAATATTTTGTTACTCCTGAAATGGAAATTGAAAGGATATTTAACAATTTAAGATTTAAATATCTACAATCTATATATTTATCTGGTCTTGAAAATTCTCACGAATACATTAATGCAGATTATAATAAAGCATTTCAATCTATTGCAGGAATGTCTGTTTATCAAGGAAGTGTTAAATTAAGAAAGGATAATAACGACTTTTGGAAGGAAGCAGGATTTAAAAGCCCTTCTAAAACTGGTATTAGATTTGAAAATGAGAGAAACGAATTGAGATTCATCTTAAAATACATTAGAAGTCTAAGATATGATAATTATAGCGAATTATACCGAGAATTAATAGCAATTAAACCAGGATTTCATGAGATGTGGGTACATGGAGACTATTTTGAAAGCGTTCCCTCAATATAACCCAAGATCAATAGTTTTTAGGCTATTAAGACATATTGATGATTCGGAAATCAATGAAATTAACAATTTAGAAAGACTACCCTCTGATATCAATGGTAAAAGTTATTTCACTTATGCTTCCTGCAATGTAACAGAAGGGCCATTTGTATCCTGTAAATCTAGTGAAATATCTTATTATGATGAAATACGTGCCATAAAAACTAAACAAGACTTAGAAAAACTTGAAGATAAATTCTTTATCCTTGATTATTATCATAAAAATATAGATTCAAAAGAAAAATTAAAAGAAGTTTTATTAGAAGCTGAAAAGTTTAGAAGATTTTTATAAAGCATCATTCGCTGAAACTAACCCTTTCAAACTTCTCTTTTTTATCCAAAGGCTTAGTCGCATCAACACCCACCTTAGTAGTTGTACCATCAGGAGTTGCACACGGATCAAGCGAAGAACCTCTCGCTCCAGGCACAATCATAATATCTTCATCACCTTTAACCCTTGTAGCGATTGCATATTCAACATCTTCAGGATTAAAAATATCAATATCCTCATCAACAACAATAGCATGTTTTAATGATGGATGAGCTGCAAGAGCGGCCATCAAAACGTTTTTTCCATCACCCTGAGTTTGTTTCTTTACAGAAATTGCTGCATGAAGCCAGCAGCAGCCCCCTTCAGTTAAAACCACATTTTGAACTGTGGGAACTGTGTTTAAAACAGCAGTGTAAATTCTTGGCTCCTGTGGAAGTCCCTGGAGAAGTCTGTGTTCAAATCCAGCAGGCATAATAGCATGATAGTAAGGATCTTCTTTATAATGAATTTTATCGAGTTCTATGACTGGTTCATTTCTAATAACATCATAAGTATCTGTTAAATCAACGAATGGTCCTTCAGGTTGTCTTTCATGTGGTAAAATCTTACCTTCCATAATTATTTCTGCATCAGGAACTTCAAGATCAACATTTTCACATTCAATAAGCTTCATATTGCCTTTATGGAAATTGTTAGCCACTTCCAGTTCATCTATTGTAATCGGGACTGAAGTAGTGGTTGCAAGAAGGGTTGCTGGGTGCATGCCTATTGCAATTGCCACTTCGAGTGGTTTATCCATCTCTTCTGCCTTTTTATAATATGTGTAGAGATCTCTGGGAACTATTCTGACTCCAAGCCTGTTTTTTGAGTTTACAAGCATTCTGTGAATTGATGCATTTCTTATCCCTGTTTCAGGATCCTTTGCTATTACAACACCAGCGGTGATGTAAGCCCCGCCATCCTTTTTATAGTAAGTGGGTACTGGAATTTCGCTTAAATCTGGCTCTTTTTGAGTAATAAAGTTTTTTTTTACACTTTCAAATTTTGCAATAGGAACAGGACTGCTGGTGGCATTCATTACCTTCTGTGTGATTTCAGGCACTGTGCATGATATTCCCCTTGCAATTTTATCTCTGGTGTTGCAGATACCTGCTATAACTTTTATTTCACTATTTTCAATGTTTTCAAAAATTACGGTATCTTTAGGATGCTTCCTTAAAATATCTGCAACTTCATATTTTGTGGATATCTGATCTTCAATCTTTATAATCTTGAATTCTTTTTCAAGGGTCTTTAAAAATTCTCTCATATTTCACCGGTACCTTAATTACCAAAATTCATTGCAGCAGCAATTATAAAGAAATAACTGCAATTTCAAGTCATATGTAAATTGCAGAGCATTACATGCCTTCTGTTAACATGCTTCTTATTTCATTTTTTTCTTTATTTTATCCCTTATATTACTAACCACCCTCAATATTTCCTTTAAATTTTCTAATATCCCTTTCAATGTCCTTATTCATAATTCCAAGCATTTCACCTGCAAGTATAGCAGCGTTACCTCCATTATCTATGCCTAAAGTACCTACAGGCACTCCTGGAGGCATATTAACCATTGAAAGCAGGGCATCATTTCCATCCATTCTAATAGAACATGGCACTCCTATAACCGGTTTTTCAGTATAGGCTACGATTGCCCCTGTAACGTGTGCTGATAATCCAGTAATGGCTATAAAAACCTTGGCATTTTTTACTTTCTTTATATATTCTTCAAACCTTACTGGATATCTTACAGGAGATATAACGCTGAAATCATAGTTTACATCCATTTTATCAAGAAAGTTTGTAACCTTCTTTGCAACCTTTATATCAGAGTAACTTCCAGCAATTATTGCTATATCCAGTTCCTCTATCTCATCAGAAGAGGATTCATTGTAAAGGCCTTCGTTTCTTAATTCTTCATCCGGAATATCCAACTGTGGGGAAAAATAGTCTCCTTTTATAGTTTCAAGAACATTCCTTTCGTCGACAGCTATCTTCTCGAAAAATGAATCTCTCATTGATGAAACTCTTTTTCTAACGTCTTCATCATGAATTCCAATTATCTGTGCTGCAAGTATAGCTGCATTCTCGCCTCGGTCAATTCCCACTGTTGCCACAGGCGCTCCAAAAGGCATTTGAGCCGATGCATAAAGGGCATCCAAACCCCCTAATTTAACACTTACTGGGACTCCTACTACTGGTTTATGAGTATTTGCAGCTATCATACCTGGTAAATGTGCTGAAAGTCCTGCAATACCTATAAATGCTTCTATTCCCTCATCTGTAGCCTTCATTACTATCTTTTTCACTTTTTCATGGGTCCTGTGTGCTGAAGCTACTTTAACATCATAGGGGATGTTAAGGGTCTCTAAAATGTCTATAGCTTTCTCTGCTATGGCAAAATCAGATGCGCTTCCCAGTAGTATCATTACTTTAGGTTTCATTTTACACCTCAATTTATTTTAATAGCATAATTTATTATATAGAAATATAATAAGTTCCATAAGGTATTTTCAATATTAACTCACATTATTTATAAAACTTTATATAAAACTTGAGGTGTACATTTTGTCCTGGATTATTCTAATTTTTATCCTTTTAGTAGCATCCATAAAAAACAGAGAATCAGAGCAAAAAATAAGTGTTTCAGTCGTAATACCGGCATATAATGAAGTAAAAACTGTAGAAAACGTCGTTAAAGTGGTAAAAAGCTTAAATTATATTGAGGAGGTTATTGTGGTTGATGATGGTTCATCTGATGGAACTGCTGAAGCAGCAGAAAGGGCTGGAGCTACTATTATAAAGCATTTGAAGAATAAAGGGAAAGGTGCTGCTTTAAATACAGGCTTTAAAAAGTCTACTGGAGATATAGTTGCCTTTATTGATGCAGATTTAGAAAATTTAACAAAAAATCAGGTTGAAAATATTATAAACCCAATACTGGACGGAAAAACTGATGTTACCAAAACTAAATTTAGAAGAAAAGCTGGAAGAGTAACAGAATTGACTGCAAAGCCTCTGTTAAACTTTTTTTTCCCAGAATTAAAGTTTGAGCAGCCTTTAAGCGGACAGTTTGCTGCCAAAAGAAGTTTTTTAAATAATATTAAATTTGAAGAAGACTACGGCGTCGATGTTGGAATTGTTCTTGATGCAGATGTAAGGGGAATGAAAATAAAAGAAGTTGACATTGGCAAAATTGAGCATTCTCATTCTCCTATTGGAAGTTTAAACAAAATGGCAAATGAAGTTGTAAGAACCATAGTAGATAGAGCAATGGAGTATGGAAGGGTTTCCATGATGGATACCCTCGGAAAATACATAAGAATGAGTATTTTAGGGCTTTCACTTACATCTTTAGGCCTATTTTCCATATTTTTCATCAATAAAATACCTGCATGGTTTGGAACAATACTCTTTTTAGCTGGATTAGTTTTAGCGATTTATTATATTGCAAAACTTGTAAAAAGAGGATATACAGTAATTATAAGATCAGATAGAAAATCTCCTACCGCTAAATCATTTTTATATATGCATTTTCCAATTTTAGTCTCTGCATTGATACTGCTGGCCATGATTTTCACATTTATGGGATCTGTACATATTACTGATAGTGGAATATCAGTACAGCCTGCTTCCAGTAATCTGGTATGGAAAAGCCCTGCAAACAGCAGCATACCTTTAGATGTGAGAGGTCCTTATACTGTAGATAGCGCGTTAGAATACGAATACAATATTTTAAGATTTCCTATAGATGTTCTAAGAACTTTAGAAGTTAATTATGGTGATTCTATCTATATAAAGGATGAAAATTATACTATAATTCCAAATAGGCCAGGAGAAGAAAATATATTGAGAATACCTTCTGATGCAAGAACGTACCTTGGTTTAGATATAGGGACTGTTTTACTGGATAATAATATCAGAAATACATTCAAAAACTCATATGTAGAGAAAAAAATACCTATTAATGGAAATATTGGCAATTCAAGCATTGAAGAAGGAATTTTCATTAAAACAAGCAATAACGAGGGAAGGATAGTAAATATATATGTTGATAACAAAAAGGTGGCAACCACAAAAGGAATATTTCAAAATGGAACTTACAGTATCTATATCAATAATATTAAATACAGAAATATCTATGTAGATGATGATAATTCCACTTCTTATGCTTATTGGGGCCGATATACTATAAAAATAGAAATTGGAGATAAAGCTACTTCTAATGCAGAATTTGCAACGTCTAATGAGGGAAAATTTTTAAATCTTGTTTTTAAATAAGTTTATACATTTAATCATAGACCTTTACTGCTTCTTCGATATCATTATAAAGACCAAGAGCTGCAAGAGCACCAATTTTACCTTCAGATCCTGTGACTTCTACAAGTTCAATTCCTATTTCCTTTGCTGCTTCCTCAGCTTCTTCAAGATATATCATTGATTTTTTAGCAGCTTCAGCATATTCTCTGAGTTTTTCTGGAACAGATATCCCATCAAGAACTGCAATGGATGTTTTGCTGGATAAGGTATGTTTTTTAAGTAGTTTACATGTTTCCTCTATTATTCTTTCGCGATTCCCTGGTTTAATGGCAAAAACAAGTGCAATAGCTACACAATTTTGTGTTTTATTTGGGTTGTGAGGGTAAAGCTGTACAATAACATGATTTATGTATTCAAATCCCATTTTACTAAGTTCAATACCTACGTTGTTTGCTAAAGTCCATGTAGCTCCTTCTTCTTTTGTATCAGTATCATCAACGCCTATTACAATCTTTTGAAGCTTTGGAGTTACCACCGCAGCCCTTCCAACTTTAGATCCTCCGCCAATATCGTAAAGTTCAACTCTTTTAACTCCTTCTGCCATTCCACGACACATTGCAGCGCCTACTCCTGCGCCGGCAAGCCCTGCATGAACTACTTTAACTTCATCGCCCTCAACTGAAACTTCTTCAATTCCTGCCGCAGAATAACTGGCTTTAAGGTTTAAATCACTTTTTCCAACTTTTACAAGATAAGTATGTTTGTTACCATCTCTTTGGGCGCTTTTTACAATGTTGCTTGACCTGCCATACTGGTACACCATCCATTCAGATCCCCCTACGCAGGGATGATACTCCACGATTTCTACCATGTTCCCATCAACCATTGTAAGGACCTTTTTATACGGTGCAATCCAGGGATCTTTAAATTTGTCTTTAAGGTCTTCAGGAGTTAAAATTTCCATAATCAGCCTCTATAAACTTCTTGTTTGATAAATTCATAAATCTATAATATTCATTTTAAGGTCCCTATTAATTATTTCTTAAGGTAGATTTCTTTAAAATAATTGAATAGTAAAAAGAAGAATTATTTTAAGCGTTCAAACATCTTAACAGCAGCTTCAACAGCACGTTTTCCATAATCAACACGCTGATGTGCTTCTAAACGTGTCATTCCAGGGCCTGAAATTCCTAAAGCAACAGGTTTATCATATTCAAGAGCTAGATCAGCTATTTTTCGTGAAGCATGCTGTACAACAATCTCATCGTGTGAAGTAGCGCCTTCAATAACTGCTCCAAGAGTAATTACAGCATCTATCTCATCATCCACTAAAAGTTTTTTAATTGCAAGAGGCATGTCAAAAACTCCAGGTACAGCTATTACTTTTGTTATTTCAGAATCTAAAAACTTTGCATGTTCCTTAGCAAGTTCAAGCATCATATGAGTTATATCATAATTGAATTCCGCCACTACTGCTCCTAATCTGACTTTTACCATTTTATAACCTCCAATAGAAATTTTAATGTTCCAAAATTCACTCTGAATTTTGATAACTCCCATAGGGTTTAGGCTCATCTTGTTTGAAATATGAAATTCACTTTATTAAATTTAATTTACCCTACATATATGCATATCTCTATTTATATGACGTAAAGTAAAGCAGCCGCCACTGCACTTCCCACCATAATAAAGATTATAAATAGAGCTATAAGTTGTGCTCTGTCCATATAATCAACCTCCAGCAAATTTTGAGATTTCATTAACAGTTTCCGCTAGAATATCTATTTCTTCTTTATTATTATAACAATGAACCGAGGCTCTAACGGTTCCTCCTAAAGTATCAGTATCCAAATGTCTTATTGCAGGAATTGCACAATGGTAACCACTTCTTACACAAATATTTTTAACTTCATCCAGTATCTTTGCCACATCGTGCGAATTCATGTCTTCTATATTAAAAGCAACAATGCCATGTATGTTGTCTGGATCACCGTAACATATAGAATTATCTATTTCATTGATCCTTTCGTACATGTACTTTGTGAGTTTAGTGCTGTATTTTTCGATATTTTCTATCCCAATTCTTTCAATATAGTCTACAGCAGCTCCAAGACCTATAAATCCTGCAATATTCTGTGTTCCTCCTTCAAATCTTGCAGGAACTGGTTCAAACACATAATCCTCTTCTGTCACATTTGAAACCGTTCCTCCACCAAGATTTAATGGTTTAAGATTTTCAGAAACCTCTTTTTTGCAGTATAAAAATCCAGTGCCTACTGGCCCTAAAAGTCCTTTATGCCCTGGAAATGCTATAAAATCTGCTTTTGTTTCCTTAACATCCAGTATCATATGTCCGGCAGATTGAGCAGCATCAACAAGATATAGTGCATCGTTTTCTTCTGCAATATCTCCCATATCATATATTGGCTGGCATGAACCAATGGAGTTAGAAATATGAGTGGTGGTAATTAGCTTTGTATTTCCATCTACGGCTTTTTCAACATCTGCTGCATCTATTACTCCAAATTTATTGGCCTTTATAATTTTTAAATTGATTCCATGCTTTTTTAATTCAAGCCAGGGAATAAAGTTAGAATGATGTTCTATATTGGGAACGATTATTGAATCACCTTTCTTAAAGTCTATGCCCCGGGCTACAATGTTTATTGCTTCAGTGGTATTTTTAGTAAATATCACTTCATTTTTAGCAGAATTTATGAACTTTGCTATTTTTTCCCGGGCATCCTCAAATTTTGTTGTTGCCTTTACTGCCGTTTTATAAGCTCCCCTTCCTGTATTTGCATTGAAATTATGATAGTAATCAAGCATAGCGTTCACTACAGGCTCCGGGGTTGGAGTGGTACTTGCAGCATCAAGATAAATAATTTGGTTTAGTAAAGGAATTTCTGCCCTTATCTGGCTATTTTTTATATCTTCCATGGATAAAACAACCCTTATTTCCCGGAATCTGTACTTCAATCTTCTATTTTCTTCCTTATCTCCCGAGCCATTTCCATTGTGGAAGCGCTTCCACCAAGGTCCTGAGTTACCACCTTACTCTCACTTAATACCTCTATTAAGGCATTTTCAACAGTACGCGCTGCTTCGTGCTCTTCAAGATAGTCAAGCATTAATACTGCAGATAGTATCATAGCAGAAGGGTTTGCTGTACCTTTACCTGCATGTCGAGGCGCTGAACCATGTACTGGTTCAAATATCCCCATATTTTCGCCAATATTTGCAGAAGGAATCAAACCTAATCCCCCAACAAGTCCTGCACCTTCATCTGAGAGGATATCGCCAAATAGATTTGTGGTTACTATTACATCGAACATATAAGGGTTTGTGAGAAAAAACATCGCTGTAGCATCCACATATCGATCGTCAGTTTCAATATCGCTGTAATTCTCAGATACTTGGTAGAATATATCCCTGAAAAGACCATCAGTCTTTTTAAGCACGTTTGCTTTGTGAACTGCAGTGACTTTTTTCCTGCCTGTTTTTTTAGCGTAATCAAAGGCAAATTTACAGATTCTTTCACTTGCCCTTCTGGTTATAACCCTTAAAGCAGTTGCTCCATC
>DAVZ01000067.1 GCA_002505765.1 Methanobacterium sp. UBA176
CCTTCAACATCGAAAACAGAGTTTTCAAAAGCCCTATTTGCCCTTATCTTTTCTCTGACTTTGAATTATTGAACAGCCTCTAAAAAAAGTAAAAAAGTGGTAATTATTCATTCATAATAACTTGGCCAGTTACTGCATCTACATATATTGAACCGTATTTGGTAGGTTCCGAGAATATATACGGCTCCAACAACAATTATTAAAATCATTACAATTGTTGCAATTATTTTTTTTAACCTCCAAATTTTTTCAATCGATCAATCCATTGATGGAACCTTAAAAATAAAACTGGAATAATCAATTCCATCAACTTTTAATCAGATCTATATACGATCATTATTCTTCTTATTCTAAAAATTAACGTATAAAGGTTTTAATTAGTAAAGAAGTAAAAGAAAGGTATATTTGGGGTAGTAAAAGCTATCTTGCAGTGCAATCCTTTTCTTTACTTTTAAAATTTTCTTTAATCGACTTTAATTTCTAAAGAAATTTTAAGATCTAGCATTTTAGCCTTTTTTTGTAAGTTCTCCAAATTATTTCTTCAATTATCTTTAATCGTTCTATAGAGCTGGTGAAATAAATGGCATTTTACATTTTAATTCGATATTAAAAGATTTATTTTGAAGATGCAAATTCAAATCCCTTCTTGAAAGCATTCATATTAATAGGAATGCTTTTTTGGGGTAAATTTGCCTTCATTGACTCTATAATTGTTTCTTTATTTATAGGGAAGTTTTCTACTGCTATGGCGCCACCCAGCAGCACCATATTAAGTGAAAGAACATCTCCTGATTCTTTGGCTATTTTTTCAGCGTCTACTGCAATAACACGCTTCACTTTGGATTGGAGCTCTTTTAAAACAGCTGAAACTTCAGGATATGGTATTGTACTACCCAGTATGTTAAAAGGCATAATTGGAGAGGTATTTACTATGATATAAGTATCTTCACTAGCCTTTGAGATGGCTCTCAATGCTTCTATGGGTTCAAATGCAATTAGAAGGTCTGCACTCCCATTGTCAATTATAGGACTTCTCGAATCGCCTATTTTAAGTTCTGTAGATACTACACCGCCGCGCTGGGACATTCCATGTATTTCACTCAGCACAACGCTTAAGTTACTTTTCATTGCAGCTTCGCCCATAACAATTGATGTTTTAATGATTCCCTGGCCACCGACGCCGCAGATATAAATGTTATATGGTTCCATGTTTTTATCTCCTTACTTTTTCACTTCAATGGCTTTTTCATCACATACCTGTATGCAAACTGTACATCCTTTACACATTGCAGAATTTATGTTAACAGATCCGTCAGCCGCCATATAAATTGCGGGGCATGTAAGCTCGCTAAGGCAATCCAGGCATTTATTACATTTATCTGGATCGATATCCACAATGATTTGTTTCTTCTTTTTTGAATCCTTAATCAACATGCATGGATATTTTGAAATAACAACAGACACACCTTCAAATTTGAGGGCTTCCCCAAATATTCTTTCTGCTTTTTTAACATTAAGAGGATTTATAACCTTTAAAAATTGAACACCCGCTGCTTCAACTATTTTTTCAATATTGATTGGAGGAGCACTTTCTCCCATTCCATCTACTGGAAGTCCTGGGTGTGGCTGACCACCAGTCATTGCAGTTGTCCGATTATCAAGAATAACCAGTACAAATCTGTCTTTATTGTGAATTGCATCTATTAATGGCGGTATTCCTGCATGGAAAAATGTTGAATCTCCAATAAAGCACACAATGCTTTGATCTACAGATTTTGAAAATCCACAGCTTGTACCTATGCTTGAACCCATGGAAAGTAAATAATCTGCAGTTTCATAGGGTGATTCAATTCCCAGTGTATAGCACCCGATGTCTGTAGGATAAATTACATCCAGATTAAGCTTTTCACCTGCCTTTTTAACCGAGTAATAAGCAGCTCTGTGTGGACATCCAGGACAGAGTTGGGGAGGGCGAGCAGGTAAAGGAATATCTGGTTCATAAATTTCTTTGTAATCTAAATTGGTCTTTATTATTTTATTCAAGCCTTCAAAAATTGTATCGGGATTGTATTCAAAAATCAGAGGGAGTGTTCCATCCAGTTTACCATGAACTTTTACTTTCAGTTCATATTTACCTTTTATTGCAAAAACTTCTTTTTCCATCACTGGATCGACTTCTTCAACAATAATAACACTTTGAAGCCCTTCCATAAATTCTAAAACCTTCTTTTCAGGGAATGGATATGAAAATGTAATTTTTAAAATGTTAACATTTAGATTATTTTCATCAATAACATCCATGACATAATTAAATGCGCTGCCTGATGTTATTACTCCAATTTTACTTCCCTCATCAAATATTTTGTTTAATGGAGAATCATTTGCCACATTTTCAATTTCAGCCATTTTTGAAACCAAAGATTCGTGCATCTTTCTTGCAGTTGATGGAACGAGCACGAATCTTTCAGGGTCTTTATTGAAGTGACCGGTCTTTTGATGTTTTTGGGGTTGATCCAGTTCAACAATACCTCTCATATGGGACACACGAGTAGTTGTACGCATTAAAACAGGGATTTGAAATTCTTCAGATAATTCGTATCCATATCTCATCAAATCCTTTATTTCTTGGGGATTTGAAGGTTCCATCATTGGAATATTGGCAATTCTGGCATAATGCCGGTTATCCTGTTCGTTTTGAGATGAAAACATTGATGGATCATCTGCTGAAAATACAATCATGCCACCGTTTACTCCAGCATATACAACACTCATAAATGAGTCTGATGCGACATTTAAACCTACATGTTTCATGAAAGTAAATGAACGAATCCCTGAAGCGGCTGCGGCTGCTGCAACTTCCATAGCTACCTTTTCATTGATAGAAAATTCAAAATACATTCCTGCATCCTTTGCAATCTTTGATAAAACATTTCCTATCTCTGATGAAGGCGTACCTGGGTATGTGGCCGCAACGGAAACTCCTGATTCGATTGCTCCTCGAACTGCAGCTTCATTACCCAATAAAAATAATTTTTCTCCTTTTTTACCGGTTACAATGTTTTTTAAGTTCATAATATCTCCTTAAATTTAAATAAAACCATTAATGGATTTTTTTTATACTGATTATAAATCAGATTTGAATATATTTACTTTAACAATTTCACCGGATAAGTTTTTGTATATGTAAGGGATAAATTATTTTTAAAAATTAGGGTACAAAGATGCAAAGTAGGGTTAAAATTCATGATTTAGAAGTTGTATATGAAATTATTCCCAGGGAAGTTAAATACTGGCGTTTGGAAATTAAAGATGGAAAATTAAGACTTATTGCTCCTCAAGGGTTTAAAAACCATGAAAAAATCATAGAAAGACATAGAAAATGGATCTATAGAAAGTTTAAAGAAGATGAAATCTCCAGAAACAGGGCTAAAGAGAAAAAGCTTGATTTTAATAGGGGTGAAAATGATTTTAAACAACTTATTCAGGAATTAGTCCGGGAATTCTCCATTGAGCTTGATGTAGGAGTAAATCGCATTTACTTTCGGAGGATGAAATCGAGATGGGGGAGCTGTAGCTCAAAGGGGAATATCACCATCAACAGATATTTAATGTATCTACCTGAAAATCTCATTGAATATCTTGTTTTTCATGAAATGGCCCATCTACTAGAATTGAACCATAGCAAGAAATTTTGGGATGTAATTTATTCTAAATTTCCTGATTATAAAGAAATTGAGAAAGAACTTTCTATATACTGGTTTGCAGTTAAAGAAACATTTTCTGATGAAATTAATTGAAAAATTAATATCCAGGAGCTTATTAAAAAAAACTGTATTAAAAATAAGACTTTAAAATGGGGATAGTGAGTATAGAATGCTGCATAAGATTTAAATGAAGAAGCTTAAAGAACACCAATAAAGACGGTGTTCATCAACTGGCAAACGTTAAAAAAGAAGTGATATGCATGGGTGATAAAAAAAAGACACAACCTTATGGCCAGTTTAATGACTGTTTGGAAATATCAGCAAATAATGTGTACTCGGAATACTGTGAAAACGATTGTAAGAAGTTCAAAACAGATGCAGAATATATTACTTAAAGTAAATTCATATATAAGCATGGAAAACTACCAAAATTTAATTAAAAATGTTTGATAAATGTATTATAATTTTTTAATTCAGTTGATGTTTATTATATGGACTAAATTTTTAAATTTAAGCAGCTTTAAAATCTCATCCATAGTTTTACAATGACCTTTACTGGTAAAAATGTTGTTTTGGAGGATTATCTGCTTTATTTTCTCTGCTATCCTGTATTGCATTGGATATGCATCTTCAAAAACAGCGGTAAATTTCTTTATTATTTGATATTCATCTACATCCAATTTAAAATACTCTAAAAATCCCCATGCTATTATGTAACGTGAAATCATCAATAAATCATCAAAAAGAAGGTCATCTGAAAACTGCCTGTAAAAATCCTGGCCCAAAACCATTGCTTCAATTTCCTTTTTAACCATCTGTAAATATTCACTTCCAAATGGTTTGAATCCGTTTTTAGAAATTATTTTATTAACAACTATGTCGTCAACCATGGTAAATATGAGCTGAATATTTTTCCTTTCATTATCCTCTACAGATTCGTCAAATTCTGCCATACAATATTTTTCTTTAAATAAAATGTAGCCATGTGTTGCTTCATGGGCAACTGAACGCTCTATAGTTTCGTCTGGCTTATGTATTCCTGAGCGAATGATAACAATAAGGAAATCAGGATGATATCTAAAACCTGCCCACATACCCTTTAGCCCCAGTTGGGGGCTTTCAAGGATTTTAACTTCTTTTTCTGTTTCATTTTCTATTTTTTTAAGATATCCTCTTAGTTTATCTGAAAATTCAATTTTTTCCATTTCATCACATGATTTAATTCATTTAAGTAAATTTATTAAGTATTTCTTTAATTGCGTCGGTTTTTACAAGTATTGAGATTTTAGTACCTTTATTTAAGACCATATCTGCCCTTGGAATTATTATATTCCCATTTTCGTAAACAGCGACAATTATATACTGTTTTGTAGGGCTTATATCTCCAATTCTTTTACCGTCTATTTTTTCATTTTCAACGGTTATATCCAGTAGTTCGGCATCACCTTTACCTAAAACTACTAAATCAGCTATTTTAGGTCTTAATATTATCTTTTCAAGGTAATTGGCAGTTGTAAGTTCGGGGCTTACTGCGTAATTAATTCCTGCTTCTTTAAAAGCTTGAGAGTGATGGTAATCGCTTATTCTGGCTATAATTTTCCCTACATTGTAATCTTTTACCAGTAAACAGGCTAAAAGGTTTGCTTCATCATTTCCTGTGGCGGCTACAAAAACATCTGCGTCCTGTATGCCTGCTTCTTCCAGAGTTTTGGCATCAGTACCTGTACCTCTTAAAATCACGGCATCCAATTTTGCCGCTGCTTTTGATGATTGTTCATAGTCTTTTTCAATTAGAACTACGTCTTGACCATCTGAAATTAAAAAAGAAGCCAGATTTAATCCTACTTTTCCTCCACCCATGATCACTATATGCATTCTCTAAACCTCATATAAATGTCGAATATAATTACATATAATATATTTTTTTAATTATTTAATTGTAATTTTACCAGATTAAAATTTTAAATGGATAATATAATCATAAAATTAATTAAAGCAACAATAAGGGCATTATTTAATGAAAAGGTAGTAATAACATTTTTATAAGAAAAATAAATTAGGAATCTTTATTAAATAATAAGCTCAATTATAAATAAGATTTTTACTATTGTTAACTATGTTTTTTTTACTTCGTTTATACCACATATTCCACCAGTTATCAAAGTTTTTTACCATTCTTTGCATTGGAAAATTCTTTTTTCTCCTTTTCAGTTAAAATAGTTTAATATAGCAACGTTTTCAGTCATTTAAATCCTTCATTAATTAATAACGGTTCTATGTTGCTCACCAGTTCCATTTTTTCCATTTCAAGCTCTAATACTCGCATTCTGCAGTGGTCTAATTGAAATTCAAGGTCTTCTATTATACATATTAAATCTTTTGGATTCAATTTTTCTAATTCCATTTTACCACCTTAATGAATTATTTTCGATTTAACCGCTGGCTTCAATGAATTTAACAAGACAAAATTTTTATTTTGAACTTTAAAAGCTTTCAGAATCAATAATTAATATGTTACATGTTATTTATGAGGCATCATAATTATTCGTATTTATAAAATCACGTATAATTTTATATCTTAACTTATTCACCCTATAAATTTAATTTAAAGTGCTGAATATTTTGAATGAAATAACGTCATTTTTTTAGTTTAATTATAATTCTGCTCTGACATAACTCTCCAAATCATCTATCAGTTTGTATGCCTTCTTGATATTTATTTAAATTCTTTTTTGCATTCATTACAAATATATTTCTTGGAGGATTTTGATTAACTTCCATTTGCTAATATGATAATTTTCAAATATTTCTATGATATAGTTAACCGTTCTAATGCCTTTTTATGATAAATAAACTGTTAAAATAACACATCTCCATAGTAATAATTAAATTAAGGCTTTAACATCACCCCCCTTTTAGGGGTTTTTCAAAGTCCTCCTTAATTTGCTTTATAGGTCTACATTGATCATCCAGAGGAACATTTATGCTACTTTAATAATTTTGTTTAATTAATTATAAAAATTATAAAATTTTAGGAAGAATAATAATTGATCTAAAAATTTAGATATAGATAGATTATATTTTAGGAACAATAAATAAAGTCTGAAATTCATATTATAACAAAAAAAAATGATGCTAATACCTTTTTGCTATTTTGAATGGAAGGACTATATACCGATAAAAATATTTGAAGTATCCAAGCGATTACACCATATAGGAATATATAAAAATACTGGAATAGTTTTAGCCATATAGTTTAACATATTGGCAGGCATGATGTTGTGTTTGGCTGAATTAGAAATGGTAAAGCTTCTATTTTTTACTTACCATTCTAATAGAAGGATAAACAAATAATTGTCAATATATCTACAAATTAAAATTTTTTTTCTTTTTTTAAATATTCTTCTAAGCCTGTTTTTTTAACTTACAAGGCTTTTTAGAGTGTTCTGTCTTAAGGGATTATTGATTTATATATCATCGCTAACTAATTATTCATAATGGTAAAATATGATTAAAATAGTCACCAATTGATGTTATACGAATATGATACAAATATTTTAATTCAATATGAAAATTTAGCATACATTCTATGTTCATATTTGAACATTTTAAGGCCTTAAAAGGCTTCATTATAGAATCGTAATATAAATAATAGAGTGTTATATAATGATTATAGAAATACATTTCCAAATCAGTTACATATATTAAAGAGACTTTATACTGGTTTTAAACAGATTTTTAAACATAATTTGGAGATATAAATGATAAAAGTAAAAGTTTTGAGGTATGATCCAGAAAAAGACAAAGAGCCATACTATGAAACCTACGATGTGGAAAAAACAGAGAAGATGAAGGTTTTAGATGCTTTAAACTGTATCAATCAGAAATATAATGCCAATATAGCTTATAGATGCTCGTGTAGAGCAGGACAGTGTGGTTCATGTGCTTTAAAGGTAAATGGAGAAGTTGTACTTGCATGTAAGGCAGAAATTGAGGATAATGCTCTTATTGAACCCCTTGATTTTGATATTATAAAGGATCTCGTTATAGATAGAAGTCAAATAGAAAATAAAATTAAAGAAATGGGCCTTTTTTTAAAGGTTGAAGATAGCACGGAAGAAATACTTGAAGATAATAATACATGTCTTATGGTCTTGAAACCCCAAGAATATGATGGTTCTAAAAAATTGAGGGGATGCATAGAATGTTTTTCATGTTTATCTGCATGTCCAGTTATAAAAGAAACATCTGAATTTGCTGGCCCATATTTCATGCGTTATATTTCAAAATTTGCCCTTGACCCCAGAGATACTGGTGAACGTGCAATACTGGGCTTTGATGAGGGTCTTTACTGCTGTACTTCATGCGGTAAGTGTGCTGAAATCTGTCCTAAAGAAATAAACACTTTTGGAGGGGCTATTGAAAAATTAAGGGAAATTGCGTGTGAGGAAGGTGTTGGACCGCTTCCTCAACACAGGGATGTTAAAGAATTAATAGCTAAAACCGGCAGGTCAGTTGAACCCCTGGAAGAGGGATTTATTAAGGCAGTTTCAAGTAAAATGAAGGATAAAAAATCAAATGTGGCCTTTTTTACAGGCTGCTTAACTGACTACAGACATTCTGAAATTGGATTTGCCCTCCTTAAAATTTTAGAAAAGAATGATATAGATATAATTGTTCCTGAGGATCAGGTATGCTGCGGGTCTCCTTTAATCAGAACAGGTCAAACTGACCTTGTAAAAGAGCTTGTTCAAAAGAATAAGGAGGTTTTTAAAGATTACGATACAATTATCACAGTTTGTGCCGGTTGCGGAGCTACACTAAAGAACGATTACCCTGAATACGGAGTTAAATTTAATGTGATGGATATAAGCGAATTTTTAGTGGACAATTTGAATACAGAAGAAATGAAGCCCCTTAATATGAGGATAACCTACCACGACCCCTGCCACCTTAACCGTGGCCAGGGAATAACCAGGGAGCCCCGGGAAATATTAAAGAAGATTAAAGGAATCGAATTTGTAGAAATGGAAGAACCTGATCAATGCTGCGGTGCTGGAGGAGGGGTGCGTTCAGGAAAACCTGAAATTGCAGCAGCTCTTGGAAAGAAAAAAGCAGCCATGATCAGGAAACTGGATGTGGATGCGGTTGTAACAATCTGTCCATTCTGTCAGAACAATATTATGGCATCTTTAAAGGCAGAAGGCCTGGATATTCCAGTTTTAAATATTCTGCAACTTCTGCAAATGGCATATGAAAAATAATTCAATTTCCTTTAAAAGTTAGAGAGATGAAAAATGATTTATATAGTTTTTGTAGAGCCTGAATCTCCTGGAAACATTGGATTTCTTGCAAGAACTATGAAAAACTTTGGATTCACTGATTTGGTGCTTATAAATCCATGTGATTTAGAAAAAGAAGCTTACTACCAGGCGATGCATGCGAAAGATATAATACGGAATCATAGAAATTACAGATCCTTTGAAGAGTTCATACAGTCAGAAAAAATTGATTTTGCGGTGGGCACAACCAGAATGGCTGGTGGAAGCTACAATGTTTCCAGAATAGCAATTACACCGGAACAGCTTTCAGAATCTTTAAATATTAATGGAAATATTGCTATAATATTTGGAAGGGAGGGAAATGGGCTTTCCAATGACGAAGTTTCCCTGTGTGATATCATTGTAACCATTCCTACTGACGATTCATATCCTGTAATGAACATATCTCATGCAGCGGCAATTATTTTATACGAACTATTTAAAAGAAAAAAAAATTATCCCAGAGAAGACCTGGAAGAAGCTTCTAAATCAGAAAAAGAACTGTTGATTAAGGAAATGAACAAACTGATAAAATATACAGGATATCCTGAACATAAAATGAAAACATCCTCTACAGTTTTTAGAAGAATTATTGGAAGGGCATTTATTGCTGGAAGGGAAGCGCACACTTTAATAGGAACTTTAAGAAGGATAAACCTAAAATTAAAAGAATGATTTTAGATTTGGAGAATACAAAATGATATTTGGATTAACTGGATTTGAAATAATCATAATACTGGCGTTTATTGTGTTGGTTTTCATGTTTCCTACTATATTAAGGATGCGATTGATTTCAGGAGTAACTAAAAATGTTTTTGAACTGGAGAATATGGTTGATGAATCAAAGAAGGTCCTTATTGAAATATCTAAAGAAAAAGGAAAGCCTATTCTCGACCCCTCAGATGCTGTTAATGATTATATGGAGTTTTTTGTAGTTCCACCCGTAGATCTCGACCCAAATGGAGTGGTGAAAAAATTTGAAAAGCTTTTAGACCTTAGCGAAGATAGATTTAAATATATGATAAAAACCATAGCTCCATTGGCTGATGAAAATACAAAATCAAACCTTATAATGACCCTTAAGGCCACCCTTGGAATCAATGGCGTTGCTAAACAGGTTAGACATAATTTAGAGCTATCCAGGAAGACAGGGAATTTACAGATTTTATTGATGCTTCAAATGAGTTTACCTTTAATTATGAGGATAGTCAGGGCACAGTTTGAAGGTATGAAGGCGTTTTCTCTGGGCATGCCCATTGGAGATGGACTGGGCCCGCTTGTGGCAGGTATGCTCATGAAAGATTATAAAACTGAATATATACATGAATTTGGGGACATTATAGTGGCTAAAAAGCATTATGATAAACATAAAGTTTTTATAGCTCGTGCAAAAGGTCCAGGCGCACGTATAGGCAAAGTAGGTAGGGTAGTAAGCTCTATTATAGAAGAGGAAAATATAGATAAATTGATCACAGTTGATGCCGCAGTGAAACTTGAAGGGGAAGAAACAGGAAAGGTTGCTCAAGGTATTGGTATTGTTATTGGAGGTACTGGGGTGGATAAATGGACCATTGAGGAAGAAATACTTAAAAAAGACATTGATGTTGATGCGGTCATCGTTAAAATGAGTCCTGAGGAAGCTATAAGTAATATGAATCAGAAAATTGCAGTTGCTGCAAAAGAAGCACTTCAAGTGGTTAAAGGATCAATTTTAAATTCAAAAAATGATACCAGTATTCTTGTGGTTGGAGTGGGAAATAGCTGTGGTATTCCCAATATCATAGAGGATGTTTCACAAATAAAAGTTAAAGAAGAAGAAATAGAAGAAGAGAGGTCATGAAATGGCTATTTTAAGCGATAAACATATTAAGGAGTATCTTGAAAAAGGGTTAATTGAAATATATCCTATTGATAATCCTGATATACAGATACAACCATCATCAGTTGATTTAAGAATAGGAAATGAATTTAAAGGTTTTAGAATAATTAGAAAACCATGCATTGACCCTATGGATAAATCTGATATAGATTCTTACATGGAATCGTTTTATATAGATGAAGGAGAGCCTTTTATAATACATCCTGGTGAATTTGCTCTTGCAACCACATATGAAACCATAAAATTGCCCGATAATATTGCTGCAAGGGTTGAAGGTCGATCATCAATGGGGAGGCTTGGTGTAACCATGCATGTTACGGCAGGCTACATTGATCCTGGTTTTCAGGGAAAAATCACATTGGAAATTTCAAATATTGGGAAAATGCCTGTTGCACTTTATACCGGGCAAAGAGTATGCCAGATAGTCTTTGAAACCATGACATCTTCTGCTGAAATTCCTTATGGACATCCAGAAAGGGACAGTAAATATATGGGCCAAAAACGCCCTGAATCTAGCAGAATTAAACATGATCATGAGTTGGTTAAGAAATTAAAGAAATCTGATAAAAAATTTATAACTTTTTAAAACATTTTTGATTATCAGGCATTTACCATATTAACATATTTTTGATTAAGCTGAAGAGATGATACATATGAAACATGATAAAGTAATGAATATTGCAAAAAAGAGAGGTTTTCTCTGGTCTTCGTTTGAAATTTATGCAGGTGTTGCAGGATTCTATGATTACGGCCCTCTTGGTGCTTTATTAAAAGATTTGATTATTGATAAATGGAAAAATTACTATATCATAAGGGAAGGTTTCTATGAAATAGAATCACCGACTGTTATGCCTGAAGAAGTCCTTAAAGCGTCTGGACATGTTGATAATTTTACAGACCCAATGACTGAATGTAAGGAATGTTTAGAGGTTTACAGAGCGGATCACATCATTGAAGAGATGATCAACCGTGATGTAGAAGGTTTAAGCAATGAAGAACTCACCCAGATAATTTCTGAAGAAAAAGTAATGTGTCCCAGATGCGGTGGCCATTTAACCAAAGTCTGGAACTACAATTTAATGTTTCAGACATTAATAGGTGCTAAAGGTAAAAAAACAGGTTATATGCGCCCTGAAACAGCTCAGGGTATTTTTATACCATTTAAACGATTATTAAGATTTTTTAGAGGTAAATTACCCTTTGGAGTTGTTCAGGTGGGAAAGGCATATAGAAATGAAATTTCGCCGAGACAGGGTGTTATAAGGCTTCGTGAGTTTACTCAGGCTGAAGCAGAAATTTTTGTTAATCCTGAGGATAAAACTCATGAGAGATTCCATGAAATTAAAGATACGATGTTGAAGCTTTATTCAGGCGAAATACAACTGGCTGAAGGGGAACCAGTAGAGATATCTGCTGGAGATGCACATGATAAGGGAATAGTTTCAAGCCAGATACTTATTTATCAATTATACATTGCTCAGAAATTTTTAAGGGAACTTGGAATTCCTGACGAGGTAATAAGGTTCAGACAGCACCTTCCAACTGAAATGGCCCATTATGCAATTGACTGCTGGGACGTGGAAGTATATACAGAAAAATATGGATGGGTTGAAATTATTGGTATTGCAGATAGAACTGATTTTGACCTTAAATCCCACACTGAACACAGTAATGAGGACCTCCGCGTCTTTATTGAACACGATGTACCGAAGATGGTTAAAAAATTGACCATAAAACCCAATATGAGTAAATTCGGACCTTATTTTAAAGAGGATGCTCCTAAGATTATAAAAGCCCTTGAAGATATTGATGTTGAAGAGGTAAAAAAATCCATTGAAAGTGATAATGCATTTAATATTCAAATTGAGGATAAAAATTTTGAATTATTACCAGAACACCTTAATTTTGAAGAAATTGAGGAAATTATAAGGGGAGAGAAAATATTTCCCCATGTTATAGAGCCATCTTATGGTATTGATAGAATAGTCTATTCAGTACTACTACATACCTTCACAGAGGATAATGAACGTGAATATTTCAAATTACCTAAGGAAATAGCCCCAGTTGAGGTTAGTGTTTTCCCTCTTTTAAATAAGAAAGAATTAAATCAGATAGCCCTCAAGATAAGAGGTGATTTAAGAGATAATGGATTCATTGCCCAATTTGACACTTCTGGGACGATTGGCCGTAGATATGCCCGTTCAGATGAAATTGGTGTCCCTTTTGCAATTACGGTTGATCACGAATCTCTTGATGATAAAAAGGTCACTATAAGAAACAGAGACGATTTAAAACAGAAGAGGGTTTTAATCTCTGATATTCCAGAAATATTAGATGATTTAATGAAATCAAAGATCGAATTTGAAGATATAACTCAATAACTAAATTTGAATTTAAAAGGTTAAAAATATTGAATAAATTGAATATTTAACTTATTTAGATACCAGAGCTTCAAGTTCATCTTTTGGGATTTTTTTAGCAATATCTAACTTTGTTGGGCAGCGCCCCAGTTTAATATCGTGTTTTTTGGCAATTTCTTTAAGATCTTTAAGTTTTGCTTTCTTAGCCATTTCTTCTATATCCACATTAACATCTCCTTATTTTAAGATATTAATTGTGCATAATAAATATTTTTCTTAAATTTATCTTCTATGTAATTTCAGATTGTTTCAGGTTTGTTGACCTATAATTTAGATTTAAAATGTATTCTATCCTTTAATATCCTTTTTAGTTTGAATTTTTCAGATTTTTTAAGATAGTGCTCGAATAACCTATCCCCCCATTGGATAGCATCTTCATCAGTGCTTATCAGCATTTTAGTAGGGTCTATCCCCCGATTTTCTGAAAATAAACTTAAAGAGAGGAATATATCGGAGGCAGTAAATGCCAGAGAGGCATCTTCCTTTAAAATCCATATCTTGTTGTTTTTAACCATTTTAATGGCCGTGTTTATTAGCTTTAAATCCATTGATTTTGCCACTTCATCGATTATGTTTTCAGTTAATATGAGATCTATTTTAACATTTTTATCTGCCATGATATCCATTAACCTTACAAAATCTTTATGACATATTGGTGATAAAGCCCTGATCTTTTTGGATTTTGATAAATATTCCAGGAATTTTCTGTGGGGTTTTAAAATATTGGTGGGTTCTGCTTCAATAAGCAGTGAATTGCTTAGATTTCCAATTTGCAATATCAGATCCTGGGGTATATCCTTAATTTCATGATTAAGCCATAGTTTTTCATATTTTTTAATCACACCCAGTGTATTAATCATGTCTATGAGCTTTGGAGCTATGATTTTCCCTGTTTGAGATAATAAATATTCATCCCCTTTTCTAAAAACAAGATTTTGTTTTTCAAGCTCTTTTATACCATGCAGAATTGTTGAAGACCGCAGTCCAAGTTCTTCCCTTAGATTTTTTGTTTTTTTATTTTCCTCATTAAGACTGATCATAATCTTTGTACGGGTACTGGATATGCCAAGAAATTTAAGTTCATCGCTTACAGCATCGTAAAGATTAAGTATATTCTCAGTATCCATTTAACCACCTTAATACTCTTCCTATAATATTTAATTAATAAGCAGTTTTATCAACCTTATTTTTAGTATATGAGCTAAACTTTGTCTTATAAGATCCTGAACATTAAATGCTTAAATTATTTTTTCTGCTGTTTTAAGATAATGTTCAAATAATCGGGTTCCCCATCCAATAGCTTTTTCATTTTTACTCACCAAATTAATGGTGGGATCATAGGTTCCTCCTTCTAAAAAGAGACCCATTGAAAAAAATTTTTCGGTTACTGTAAAAGCTATTTTCAGTTCTTCATCTGTTTTCCATATTTCAAGTTTTTTAAATGATGAAATCACATCTAAAATTTCTTTTCGCTTACAAATTTCATTAATCTTTTCTAATACTGGACTGGTCACCAAAAGATCAATTGCAGCGTTGTTTTGCAGACATTTTAAATATAATTCTACATAGGAATAATCGTAGATTGGAGAAAGGGCTCTAATTTCACTTACATCTGCAATCATTTTCTTATAACGTGTATTGGGGTTGATAATATTAGTAAGGGTCGATTCTATTATGAATGAATCGCTTAAGCAGTCTATTTTTCTTAAAAATTTTGATGGAATGCTGCTAATGTCATGATTCAGCCATATTTTATTATTTTTAATTGTTAAGAGTGTATTTATCATGCTTTCATATTTTAAGGAGATAATTCTTCCCTGGGGAGATAAAGTATAATGTTTATTCTCATTAAAGACAATATTATGATTTTTAAGTAGTTTAATTTCACGTAGAATTGACGAGGATTTGATGTTTAGCCTGTTTTTAAGATCATCCACACTTTGAGGGGATTCATTTAAACTAAGAATGATTTTTTTACGTACTCCAGAACTTGTAATAAACTTAAAATCAGATTTAACTTCATCATAAACTTTTAAAATGTTTCCAGTCTCCATATAACCCCCCCAATATAAATATCAAATTCTTATTAATCAATTTCTTTAATAATTGATGTTAATCACTTTGTATAGTTTTTAAATAGTTAAACTATTATAATAACATCATATATTTTAATAAACTAACTACTTACTTAAAAATTCTTCTATTATATTAATAAAGATTTTAGATATATCTTAAAATGTTACATTTTAGAGTTATACTTTAATTTTTAGATTAAAACCTAAATAAATATCTAATAGTTATAATAAAAATGAAATTAGTTAGATATACATTTTTTAATTATTTTAACCAGAGGTACAGGTGTTATATTCAATTAAAACCTGAAATGATTATTTTTTTATTAAAATTTGTAATGTAAAATATATTAAACTTCATGGATAAAAATCAATTGAGAAATTCACTATAATAAATTCCCTTTAACCTGAAAAAATATAAGGTGTAAAAATGATTGATTCCCATATACACGCCGATACAAGACCATATGAAGATTTTGAAATGATGGCAGTTGCAGGTATAGAATCTGCAATCACTTGTGCTCATGATCCTCTGCGAATGAGCTCAGCGAATGTTGTTCTGGACCACTGGCACAGAATTTTAAATAATGATATCAGTAGAGCAGCAAATAATGGATTAAAACTATATGCTGCTATTGGTATCCATCCCCGGAGTATTTCAAAAGATTTTGAAGTTGCAATGTCTGAATTAATCAATTTAGTTGGGAGTGAGGATGTGGTGGCCATTGGGGAAATTGGATTGGAATCAGTATCCAGTTCTCAAATCCATGTTTTCAAAAGACAACTAAAACTTGCTGAAAATCTCAATATGCCTGTAGTGGTCCATACACCACGTAAAAATAAACAGGAGGTTACAAAAGTAACCTTTGATATAATTGAAGAGAATATAAATCCTGATCTGGTTGTAGTTGATCATGTTGATGAATCTATAATTAAAGATGTAAATGAACTTGGAACAAAGATAGGAATTACTGTACAGCCTCAGAAAATGACTCCAGAGGAGGCAGTACATCTTTTAAAAGAATATGGGACTGATGGAGTCTTTTTAGATAGTGATATGAGTTCATCACCATCTGATCCATTATCTGTTCCAAAAACAGTACATAAAATGAAATTAGCTGATTTTGAAATGGAAGATATTAAAAAAGTTTCTAATGACAATGCTCTTGATTTTTTCATAAAAAATAATATTTAATAATGTTTTAATACAATATATTAATATAAAATTAAGAGGATTAACATGAATTTGGATAGGATGCTTCCATTTGGAGGTAAAAGTATCATTCCTGATACTAGAAGAATCAGCGATATGAAAGACGTTATCTATGATAAAGAATGGTTAAAAAACGTTTCGGATGCTGATCTTTACTATATGTATAGAGATCTTGCTACCTGTAAAGAAGATCAGGTTTTGATAAATAAAAACTGTCTTCGTTATGACATTACAATTATCCCACCATTTAATTTAGGCAATGAACTGGTTAAAACTGCTGGACATTACCATCCTGTAATAGAAGGCACTGAACATACTTATCCTGAAGTTTACGAAGTTCTGGAAGGGGAAGCACATTACCTCATACAAAAGCTTGAAGGAGACAAAGTTACTGACGTGGTATTCATTGAAGCAAAAAAAGGCGATAAAATAATTATTCCACCTAACTACGGGCATGTAACTATTAATCCATCTGATAAAGAATTAAAGATGGCTAATTGGGTTTCCAATGATTTTTCATCCATTTATGAACCCTATAAAAATTACAGAGGCGCAGCCTATTTTGAGCTTAAAAATGGAGAAATAATCCCCAACACCAATTATGGAGAGATTCCAGAGATGAACTATCTAAAACCCATAAATATTGCTGAATTAGGATTCAACAGGGATGAGGATATGTATAATTTAATTAAAGAAGTTGAAAATCTTCATTTCCTTAATAAACCCCATGAATATGTTTGGTTATGGGAACTGGTATTGGACATATAAAAAAATTAAAATTAAAGTTTATAATTTATTTCTGATAATAGGGGAGTATTTAAAGGGCCAAATTTTTGAACGCAGTATGAAGCTACAATATTAGCAAAGTCCAGACACTCCAATAATTCTTTTCCTTTAAGATATGCTGCAATAAATCCTGCTGCAAAAGAATCACCGGCTCCAGTGGTATCATACACTTTTACTTTTCTTGCCGGTGAATGTATGGTGGTATTTTGATTATACAAATTAGCCCCATTTCCTCCACAGGTTACAACTACCATTCCTACCCCTAAATCAAGCAGTAATGAAGCTCCTTTCTTAATATTCGCGCCTGTTAAGATATTTATCTCTTTTTTATTTAAAAATAAAATATCGGTCCTTTTAATTATTTTTTCCAGTTTTTTGGTCTTAAATGATGAAAGAATTGGCCCTGGGTTGAATGATAAAAAATTAGTGTGTTTAGATGCTTCACTAACCACTTTTTTGTACATCTGGGTTACATGAAGAATTTTAGAGTTTTTTATGTATTCAATGTCTTCTTTTTCCAGCTTAAATTTCTTATTGGCTCCAATATAAGTGTACATGGATCTTTCTCCATCTGGTTCAACTGCAATAAATGTCATACCTGTCTTTTCATTGGTTCTGCAAAGTCTTTTTGTGTCAACCCCCTCTTTTATAAATTCTTTAAGGGCCAATCTTCCAAAATAGTCATTACCGGTTCTTGCTATGATACCTGTGTCTATGTTTAATCGAGATAATCCAATTGTAAAATTAGATGCTGAACCTCCAGTGGATAAATAAAGTTCTTTTATATCCACTTCATCATCAGGTCTAACAAATCTGGGTACTTTCTTAATAAAATCAATGTTACATGCTCCAAGACCTACAACTTCCACAAAAAATCACTCTTTAATATTTGAATTTTAAAAAAAATATTATTAAAGTACATATAAGAGGATTATTCTGGCGATATACCGATAAATTTCCGTAATCTTTGTATGATACCCTCTTTATCCGGCTCAATAGGTTCGTATGTCTCTCCAAGCAGATGGGCAGTGAGGAGCATTAAAGCATTGCTTGTAGGTGATGAAGGATTAACTTCCACAACTGATTTTCCAAGAGCCATTGATCTATCAATTTCACGGTCGTAGGGTATAATTCCAATCATTGGAATTTCAAGTATTGATTCTATCTCCTTTGCTGAAAGTAAAAATCCGTCTTCATACCACATATTCAATACAAACCCAATGATATTAATATTAAGTTCATTGGCAAGAATTCTGATTTTAAGGGCATCAGCCACCGAGGTCATGGTCGAATTTGTAAGTATGATCATCTCTGCATTTTCTGGAAGACCTTCAAAAATGTTGGAATTGATTCCAGCGGGCATGTCCATAAGGAAGATATCCCCATATTCCCCAATTTCTTCCAGTATTTTATCCCATGATATATATTTGGGGTTTATATGCCTCAACGTTTCAAAATGAATTCCGGTTGGTATAACCCTTATCCCGTGTTCTATTTCGTAAACACACTCATCTATGGATCTATTTCTGGCAAGAACATCGTGTAATGTTACATCCGGGTTTAGGAGTCCTGTTATAACATCTAAATTAGCCATTACAAGGTCTAAATCAAGCATTACAATATTTTTGCCAAAAATGGACATCCCAACTCCCAGATTGAAGGTTAGGGTAGTTCTACCTACACCCCCCTTTCCTGAAGCAATAACTATAAACTTTGACATGTCTACCATTAACCAGAAAAATAATGGGATTATCCTCTTCTTCCAAGCAAACCTTCCACCAGTTTTGAAATAACGCTTTTTTTATCAGGTTCTATTGGATGATACTCTTCTCCAATAAGATCTGCACCTAACTGCATTATTGCATTACTTGTAGGAGATTTTGGATTTTTAATAACCAGAGGTTCACCAAAAGCAGCCGCTCTGCTTACTTCAGGGTCGTCAGGAACAACAGCAATGACTGGTACTTCTAAAATAGTTTCAATTTCTTTAACAGTTAAAAATGTCTTGTCATGCTGTTCTCTATTAACCACAACCCCAATTATATCAACGCCCAGTTTATTTGCGATGATCTTTGTCTTTAAAGCATCACTTATTGATGGAACCTCAGGGGTTGTTATAAGAATCATTTCCTGTGCAGCGGCAATAGCTGCTAACGCATCTTTTTCTAATCCTGCCGGCGCATCTATTAAAAGTATATCTGCATTTTTAACGATAGTCTCCAGAACTCCTTCTAATCTATCTAACCTTATTTTTCGCAGCCCTTCAAGGGAGATACCTGCAGGAATAACCTTCACCCCACCAGGACCTTCATATATAGCATCTTCAACGGAAGCTTCTCCAGATAGAACATCGTGTAATGTTACAGATTTTCCCTCCATTCCTAAAATAAGTTCTAAATTAGCCATTGCAACATCAGCATCCAGAACTATTGTTTCTTCTCCGTATGTGGATAAAGAAACTCCTAAATTTGCGGTTATTGTTGTTTTCCCGACTCCACCTTTACCTGAGGCAACGGTTATTACTCTTGTCATTCAATACCTCCTCCTAGCTAAACTCTACATTAATTTCAAAATTGTCTACTATTTCTGGATATCCCCTAAAGCTTTTTCTAATTTCGATTTCGGTTAAATTAATTATCTGGATTTTTAAGTTATCAGTATCCTTAGAATCACCCATAATACGTGATAATATACCCTTTGATTCATATTCAGTGATAATGTTTATAGTTCCTAAAAGTTCAGCACTATTGTCTAAAAATACAATGACTTCGGCTCCTTTTATTTTAGGAATACCAAGAATTGACTTTTTAATTTTATTCATAAGGGTTAATTCTATTTTTTCAACATCTTCTGCACTTAATGATCCTCCTTTATAGGATTCTAAAAGGTTCTCAACCTCTTCTTCGTGCACATCTTTTAGACCGTATTTTTTCATTATTTCGGAACGGTCAATGCTTTCAGATTCAGCGCCTGGTCCTTTAAATTCAATATCCTCAGAAAGAGAGTTTTCTTCATTTAAGGTATCTTCTGAAATGTTAACTTTAGGAGTTTTTCCCACTGGGGCGGTATCAATTTTTTCTTCAATTACAGGGATTTTTCCCTCTTCTTCGTCAATAACAGGAGTTTCTGAGGATTCTTTTTCGATAATATCTTCAGAAACTTCAGATCCTTCATTGGGTTTATTTACTTCAGCTTCTACTGGAGTTTCTATAGTTTCTTCTTTCTTTTCACCTGGTTCTTTATTTTTAATCTCTGTAGATTTAACTTCATTTATAACGTCTTTAATGGATTTACTGGTTTCTATTTTATCTTCAGACTTAACTTCTGGCTCATCTTTAATTGGTTTAGTTTCTACTTCAGGAGGTTTGGATTTTACTATATCTTGCCGTATATCATCGGCTTTTGAGTTTAAATTAATTAAATATGGTTTGTTAACGTTCATAAGGTAGTCTAATTGAGATTCTTTCAAATCAAAAACTTCAATTAATGCATTGGCATCATCAGTTATATTTCTAATTTTTTCGATGGCTTCAATCTTGGAATATCTATCAAAAGATGCTCCAACTTGATTTCCATTTTTAAAAAGGATGTGCCCCTCAAGAGATCCAGAAGTTACTCTTATAAAACCGTTACATTTATCTGATTTTAATTTTCCTAAAAGTTCATTGAAATCAAGTTGATCGGCATAGGACATCATAGAAGGTCTTGTAATTGGCAACTCCATTTTTTTCCCCTCTGATTTATAACCCTGGATTTCTATTATTTCCAAACTATATATAATCCTTTTGAAATTTAAATTTTATTTTCTTACAAGTTTGATTTCAGGCGGAGTAATAATAACCACATTTTTACCGCTTTTACATAATAATATTGCTTCTCCACCTACAGTTTCCCTGAAATTCTTTAATTTTTCCCCAACCATCATAAATTCGTCCGGATTATCGTCTATATAACCCATATCTATTATAATTGGGTTTTTTTCTTCAGTGATTTGATTTAATGCATCATCTATATCATGAATGCCCTGAGCCTTCATCAGGATTATTTCATAGAAAGAATGTTCAGGAACAATTATTGTTTCTTTTTCTTCTTCCTCTTCTGTTTCTTTTTCTAATCCTAAATTCTTCTTAATATAATCCACGACGTCCTTCATCTAAATTCCTCTATTTTTTGAGTAATCCCCTTTAATAATATTATTTTACTAATTCAACATGATGGATAATTGCATCAAGTAATCTTGTTGATCCCCCATTTTTAATGTCTACTGCTGGCATATTGTATTTTTCCTCAAACTTCAATATATCATTTTTGTTTTGGACATTTCTCATATTTAGTGAAATACCAACAACTTTTGTTGGTTCTACTGATTCAATAGCCTTAATTTCCTCTTCTATTCCTCGAGGCTCCCTGAAAGGATGGTTAGGCCTATGACATACTACAGTAGCATCAGGCATTGATCCTATAAGTATTGCCGCCGATAAACCACGGGGATGTGGATTTCCCTTTTCAGTTAGGCTTGATTGGCCTTCAACAAAGATCATATCAGGATTTTTTTCTTCTTCCAGTTTTTTCATAGCACCCATAATTGCAGCAGCTACATCCATAACAGAAAGACTTCCAGCTCTAAAATTCATATCAACTGCACCTTCAATTCCCATTTCATCAGTTGAAATTACTGCTACCTTTAAACCTTTTTTTTGAGCTTCTTCTCCAAGTGTTCTGGTGGTGGTTCGTTTACCGCACTCTTGAGAAGTTCCTCCAACAAAAATAACAGGTGCTTTGGGTTTGTAATTAATTTTAGGTAGTATTTCTGTGCAATGGGAAGGAGCCAATCCAAATATATCTTTAATAACGTCTAAACGCGGACTTATTTCCTTTATAATCAATTTTTTTGACTCGGCAAATGTTACAAGGGCTTTATTTTCATCTAAAGAAAGAGATCTAAATGATGTAATAACGTTCTTATAATTATCAATAGCTTCCACAGCATATTTTAGTGCAGTACCTTCTGCTCCAATGGGAAGCATTATAGCGACACTTCTGGCGTCACTATTTTTAATTACTTCATTTAAACTTGAGGATATTGTTTTATTACAAAATTCCATGCCTTGTTTTTTTGGATTATCATCAACAAAACCAACAGCTTCGATTCCTTCAAAATTAGCGAATTTTTCGCCTCCACCACCGCATCCGACAATGATAAAAGGGTTAAGCATTTGAAGTTCTTTTACGGAAGTTACATCATACAAATAATCACTCCATTAGTATTCAGTAAGATAAATTGAGAACTTACATTACCTATTTATTTTATAAATGTTATACCAAGATATATACTTTAAGATATATTCTTGAGGTACTTTAATATCCAAAATGTGGAGGCGTAGTATGATAGAGAGAATACTTAAAGATTTGGGAAGGATCAACGGAGTAAATGGGTCTCTTGTAGTGGGAAAAGATGGACTTATTATTGAATCAGAAGTTCCTGGAGATATTGATTCAGAACTTGTTGCTGCAATGTCTTCAGCAGTTTTCGGTACTGCAGAGAGATCAGCTGAAGAGATGAAACATGAACCGCTACAACAGGTCATGATTGAAGGAAATAAAGGTAAAACACTAATGATTGATGCAGGGGAAGGTATTCTTGTAGTGATTACGGATATCGATATAAACCTCGGATTGATAAGAATAGAAATGAGAAGAAGTGCAGAACGCGTAGTTGATTTCCTTACCTAAAAAATTTTATATCTTATCTTACAGATATGTACAACGGTAATTCATGAATTTCAATTAATTTAAGATAAATTAGTTGATATTCATTTGTATCGGTGATAGTATTGAGAAAACCTTATGTTATTTTGATTGGAAGTGCTTCAGGTATCGGAAAATCAACTATAGCCTCAGAACTGGCAAAAATGCTGGGAATTAAACATTTAATAGAAACAGATTTTATAAGGGAAATAGTCAGGGGAATAATAGGTCCAGAGTACGCTCCAGCACTTCATAAATCTTCTTTTGATGCATATGTTACTATAAGGGATAAAGATAGGTATAAAGGTAATGGTAAAAGTTTAATCAGCGCGGGATTTGAAGAACATGCATCTTTTGTTATTCCGGCAATTGAAAAGGTTATTCAAAGAGCAGTGGCCGATTTTGATGATATTGTAATAGAGGGAGTACACCTTGTCCCTGGTCTTATAGATATTGAACAATTTAAAGACGATGCAGCCCTCTATTTCTTCGTACTTACGGCGGATGAAGAGATTCATAAAGAAAGATTTGTTAAAAGAGCAATGAAAATAAAACGCGGCGGTAAGCATCTGGAGTATTTCAAAGAAAACAGAACAATAAACGACGTTTTGGTAAATCAGGGAAAAGAACACGGCGTAAGCGTAATTAATAATTTAGATATTGATAATACAGTTAAAAGAATGCTCACCGAAATAAGGGAAATATGTAGCACTGTTATCCTCAATAATCCAGTTGAAGAGATTGGCTCTGTAATGGATACTATATTAAGACATGGGGGGAAAATGGCCGATATTTCTTACTTTTTACGCGGTTTTAGGGAACCAGTTAAAAGAAAGGTTGATATAGCTGATCCTGTAGAGGTGCAACGCTTTTTGAATTCTATTAAAAATAATCCAGAGCGAAAAAACGATCTGGAAAGACTCTATGAATTATCAGACAATATACACAGTCATAAAATTTGTGCACCAGATAAGGATAGTCTGAAACTTATTTTAGAAGAATTGAATGGAAAAGGTTTTGTATTAAAAAACTCAGATAATATACTAAATTAGTATTATTTTTTCTAAATTTTATTTCTAGCTTTAAAATTAAGGAGTTATTCAAGTTGTCAAAAATGAAAGGAGATTGTCCAGTTTGCCAATCAGAAGGTTCTGTGGAATTCGAATCTAAAACCGAGAAGATACCTTATTTCGGCGAAATAATGGAATCGACAATTTATTGTTTTAAATGTGGATATAAACATTCGGATATGATATGCCTTGAACAAAAAGAACCTGTAAAATATTCTATCTGGATGGATAAGGCCAATTTAAGTGCTAGAGTTGTAAGATCACAGACTGCTACAGTGAGCATACCCAAATTGGGTCTGAAAGTCGAACCCGGACCTAAATCTCAGGGATATGTATCCAATATTGAAGGGATAATTAACAGGTTTGAAGATGCAGTTAGAACTGCTTTAAAATTTGTAGAAGATGATGAATCAAAAAATAAAGCCTTAAATATACTGGAAAGTTTAGAAAAAATTAAAGATGGGAAAATGGTAGTTGAATTAATAATTGAAGACCCATTTGGACACAGCACCATAATTCATGAGGATGCTTCTAAAAGGAAACTTACTCAGGATGAAATAAAGCATTTAAAGACAGGTTTTGTCATCTACGAAAATGAATAAAAAGGTTTTTTTCATGTTAGGTATTTTAGTTTCTTACTGTTGGATTATTTGCAATTTGTTTATATCTTGGTAAAGATCTTTGTGCCTTTCCTTAAGGCTACAAGAAAGAAATAAGGTATTTTATAGTGGATAGCATAACTTATTAAACAAATTATTTTAGATAATTCAATAAATCACGTTTGTTTAAAGCACGGTATGTTAATTATAGAATTTGGAAAGCTTAAAACATTTTTTATTCACTATAAATGCATATTAGCTTTTTTAAATCGTTAAATACTTAGTATCTATTAATATAAAGTATCTTCAACATCTTTTAACTTTAATGTTCTTCTAACGTCAAGACTTAGTGCATCGCAATCGGCTTTAATAGCATCCAAATGCTTTAAAATCCTTTCTTTTTCTTCATTTATCCTTTCAACATTTTTATAAGGATAAATAGATTCTTTAAGCATTTCGTATTCTATGGTTGTGTAAGGATATTCGTTTAATTGTTTACAGACTTTTTCCAGAACTTCTCCCAGAAATTTGTTCATTTCAACCTTCACGCGCTCTCTAATCATTTTGTCGCTGTCTAAATTCTGTTTCATTAACCTTACAACTTCTGCTTTAGCAAATGGCAAATCTTCAGCTTCTTCTTGAGATTCCAGTCGTTCTGTTTCATTTATTTCTTCATCACTCATTTAAAATCCTCCAGCTTTTTGAAGGTAAGATGAAATTGTATGCCTTCAAAAAAATTAATAATAAATAACATGGAATGCCATAGGTTAAAGAATATGGCATATAGTTTCAATTTAAGCGTTGTTACTTATAAATCTATGCTTAAATAATGCTCTTCTATTGAAGAATTCTATAAATATATTTTAATTAGTTACAGATTCAATTAAAATTGAGCTTAAATATGATCTCATAACTTTATAATATCAAAGGTTAGTTTTCACATGATCATAATTTTAATATTATTTCCAGGCTGATATCAAGTGCCCTGGCAGAATGAGTAATGTAACCTGTAGAAATGACATCGACATCAGTTTTAGCGTATTCTACAATATTTTCAGGAGTTATTCCACCTGAAACTTCAATTAAGACATTTTTTCTAATATCATTAGCTTCAAGAGATAATAAAACTTTGTTTACTTCGTCAGGTTTCATATTATCCAGCATTATTATATCTGCACCATATCTGGCTGCAGTTATGGCATCATTCAGATTTTCAACTTCTATTTCGATTTTTTTTGTAAAACTGACCTTTTCTCTGGCTTTATTAATGGATTCTTTAACACTACCTACAATGGCAATATGATTATCTTTTATCAATACACAATCATCTAACCTGAATCTATGCGTATCCCCTCCACCTGCTTTAACGGCTTTTTTTTCAAAAAACTGCAAACCAGGGGTTGTTTTACGAGTGCATGCTAGAATAATATCATTATTTATTTTTTGTATTTTTTTAAGAATTTTATAAGTCAAGGTGGCAATGCCACTCATTTTCATAAGAAAATTAAGTAAGGTACGTTCAATACTTAATATGGAACTGGCATCACCTTGAATTTCCATTATTATGTCGCCTTTCTTTATATTTTGGCCATCTTCTCTGCTAAACAATATTTTAATATTAAATTCATGGAGTAAAGTTTTTACATCATCAATACCAGATACAATACCATCTTCTTTTGATATTATTCTCGCTTTAGCTTCTGTACCCTTTTCAATAAGTGCATCTGTGGTTATATCCTCAAAACCTATATCCTCATATACAATATGCTTTAAAATATCCCTCATTTTTATCCCTGTTTAGTATGTAAGATAAAAAGATATAAATATTAACCCAAATCATGCATAATTATTTTTGAATAATTAGAATTTATTTTAATTACATGGGGGGAAAATCATGGAGCTTATATTTTTAGGAACATCATCAGCAATTCCCACCAGTCGTAGAAATCACTCTGCAATAGCTTTAAAGGCCTTTGGAGAAATTATGTTATTTGACTGTGGTGAAGGCACACAACTGCAGCTATCAAAAAGTAAAATTAGCCCCATGAAAATTACAAGAATATTTATAACCCATTTTCATGGAGATCACATCCTTGGACTTCCTGGATTGATTCAATCAATGGCTTTCATGGGTCGAAAGGAGCCATTACACGTTTTTGGGCCGAAAGGACTTGTTTCACTTATTAATAACGTAAGAAACCTTGGATATTATTCCTTAGGTTTCCAGATTTACATGCACGAAATCATTGAAGGAACGATTTTAGAAGAAGAAAGTTATAGAGTAAGCTGCTATCCAATGAAACACACTATTTTAAATTTTGCTTATAAAATTGAGGAAAAAAGAAGGCCTAAATTTATAAAAGAAAAAGCTCTTGCCCTTGGTATTAAGCCAGGCCCCAATTTTGGAATGCTTCAAAAGGGCATCCCTGTTTATGTGGGCAATAAAACTATAATGCCGGAACAGGTACTTGGAGGGGAGAGAAAGGGCATAAAGATAGTTTATTCAGGAGATACATGTCCTAGTAAAGATATGGTCAAATTTGCTGAAGATGCTGATATTTTAATACATGAATCTACATTTGAAGCTGCTTACGAGGATAAATCTTATGAAACAGGCCATTCTACGTCTAAACAGGCTGCAGATATTGCAAAGAAAGCTAAAGTTAA
Organism: Methanobacterium sp. UBA176; assembly: GCA_002505765.1. GTDB lineage: Archaea > Methanobacteriota > Methanobacteria > Methanobacteriales > Methanobacteriaceae > Methanobacterium_D. The sequence continues at coordinate 27,480 of DAVZ01000067.1, forward strand.
GAAATTATTCTTAACTCATATAAGTACAAGGTATAAAAAATCAGATTTAATTGAAGCTGAGGCTCGAGAGATATTTAATAATTCAGTAGTTGCTGAAGACTTCATGCATGTTGAAGTTAAGCGTAGTAATACTGAGTAAAGGTTATTCCCTAATTTAACCAAAAAAATATTTAAATCAGTTGCAGAAATAAGATCAGGAAAATAAAAGGATAAAAATAATGTTATTAGGTTCATTTCTTACAAATGTTGGGATTTATGATATTATTGTAGTGGTAGTAACACTTTTTATTGCTTTTATAGTAATAAAATGGGTTACGTATTTCATTAAAAAAACCGGTACCCGGCTTGATATAGATGTAACTGTAATCCAGGTACTTAGAGAGATTATAAAGTATACTGTTATTGCCGCTGCCTTAACTTTGGTACTTAGACAAATTGGAATAGATGTAACTGCTATTGCTCTGAGTTTTGGAATTGTAGGTATTGCTGTGGGGTTTGCATCCCGTGATATTATAGCAAATTTCATTTCTGGAATGTTTGTATTTGCAGATAAAAGTTTCAGGGTTGGAGACATTATTGAAGTTTCAAATAAGAAAGGAAAGGTAATTAAAATGGGTTTGAGACTTACTACAATTCAAACATACGATAAAAAGATTATTTCAGTTCCTAATTCCCTTTTTTCAACAAATCCTTATATAAATTATACAGGATCTGATTTAAGGAGGGTGGATTTGAATATTACAATTCCATATGGCTTAGAACTCGATGAAACGCTTAAATCTCTTGAGGGTATTGCTTTAAAATGCGATTGGGTTTTAGAAAAGCCCAAACCTAAAGTAATAGTTAAGGAACTTTCTGATATTGGAGTTCAATTAATGCTCTGTGTATGGACCAACGATCCCTGGAAAGTTACGGAATCAAGATCATTGCTTGCAAAAGAGGCAAACAAGTTATTGGTAGATAAAAATGCTGAAAAGACTTAATTGTAGAATATTATATGAATGTGGTGTCTGAATGCTTAAGTATAAATTTTTATCAGTGGTTGTCATTTTAATATGCATTTTAATAGCCTCGGGCATAGTTGTTGTGGCTTACGAGAAATCATTGGAATTAAATGCTGCTAAAACCAGTATAAACACATATATAATTAAAAAAAGCAAACCTGTGGATATATTAGATCCTACAAATATTAAGAGCAACCAGAATATAAATGCCAGACTGGTAATACCCAAAATGGGGATAAATGGAATCATACGTTCGGACACTGTTAATGCATATAATACAGTCTATCATTATCCAGAAAGCGTTTTACCCGGTCAAAGTGGTGAGTGCGGATTATTAAGCCATAGAACTAAATATTCAGGTCTATTTCGTAGGCTTGGCTCCCTTAAAGTAGGCGACCGGGTTATTATTAAGGATTATGCAACGAATAAAAAGTACGTTTATGAAGTAACTTCAAATGGTGAAGATATAAGATGGGATTATAAAGAAAATCCTATTCAGTTTGAACAGGGTGGAGATGCCAGATTATTGCTTATTACATGTTATCCACCTGGAAGAAAGCAGGCGGCATATATAACACATTGCAGACTGATTTCTACAAGTCCACTTAAATAATTAATAGATAAACATTATGCATTGAAGACTTAATAAAATAATTTTACTTATTTAAGCAATATATAGTTATATTGTAGCAATAAAATTCAATTATATGATTTATTAATTATTATTAGAAATAATATGTTTAATTAAGACTATTAAATAGGATATTATCCACTTTATTTAAAAAATTCCATTAATCGAATACTTTTTAATATAATAAATCATTTTATTATTATTATTAGACAAAAGACCAGTAAATTTTATTATAAAGTAATAATTTCTTATTATCTTGCGTTAGAAGTTACAGTGAATTAATATAAACCCTTAATAGTAAAAAGAGTCTATATAAGATATGACTTTTAAAATTTATACTTCTGGGGGGAAATAAGGGCACTAAATAGCAATTAAATTCATATATATATTAAATTCATTTTTTAAGTGATTTAGATGTTTTAAAGGAAAAATGGGGAGTTAAAAATGGTAAAAATAAATGTAGATGAAGATGCATGCGTTGGATGCGGCTCTTGTGTTGAAGATTGTCCAAACGATGTATACGAACTCGACAAAGAACATGGAAAAACGGTTGTAGTGAATGAAGCAGATTGCATGGCTTGCCTTTCATGCCATGAGATTTGTCCTTCGCAAGCACTGGAACACGAGGATATACATGTGGCAAAAAGACTTTATATCGATAGAAAAGTGAATAAAGCTTTAGAAAAAATAATTTAGGGGATATAATGGAAATTGAAGACATAAGAGGGAATTTTAAACCTGAATTAATTCCTAAAGAAACAGGCGGAGACATTGATGATTATGAAGAAGCCCTTCACGTTCTTATGAAATTTATAGGATCTATGTCCAGTGCATTAGAGCAAGTTTCAGGTCGTGGAGCAAATGCTATTGTTTATCAGGCTGGAAAAAGAATGGGTCACGAAGCTGGTAAGCTTATGGAAAAAACAGACGATGTGGAAAAGGCTCTTTGGGAAATGGGTGAAGTTTTAGGTAAAGAATTTTATTTTGAAATGTGGAAGCCATCTGATCAAGAAGGATATACCATTGAAAGTAATGGCGAAACATCTGTAAAACTTTTATTTAGTGATTGTGTTGTAAGACAAGCACTTAGGAGAACAGGATTACCTCAAAAAGGTCCATTATGTTATCTTTTATATGGATACATGGTTGGTGCAGTTGAAGAGGTTATGGATATCAAAGGAAAACTGGATATTGATCATATCGGACCAAATGCATGCCTTAAAACCCTAACTATTAAATGGGGGGGTAAATAATGGTTAAAATTGCAATGGAAGCACTTGCAAGCTGTGCTGGTTGTGAAATATCAATTCTTGATTTACACGAAGATTTACTACAGATACTGGAAAAAGCAGATATAGTCTATGCCCCAGTATTGGTTGATGCAAAAGAACTTCCTGACGATGTTGATATTGCAATTGTTTCTGGTTCTGTTAGGAACGTAGAAAACAGGGAAAGACTCGAAGAATTAAGAAAAAAATCAAAAACATTAATTGCCTATGGAACATGCGCATGTTACGGCGGAATTACTGGAATGGCAGATTTATTTAACCCTGAAGAGGTAACATCACGTACTTATACAGATAATCCAAGTACAGAACCTGCTGAAGTTCCTTCAGAAGTGGTGCCCGAACTTTTACCTATTGTTCACCCTGCAGGAGATTTCACAGAAGTAGATTACTATATACCTGGATGCCCTCCAAAAGAAAAACTTACTGGAGACATATTAATTCCATTAATTGATGGAGAAGCTCCAGATGTGCCTAAAAAAAGTGTTTGTGCAGATTGTCAAAGATGGATGGACCATGTGGAATTTGACAAGATCTACAGAAGGGTTGAAGGCGACCCTGATCCTCAGCAATGCTTCCTGAGCCAGGGATATGTCTGTTTAGGTTCGGTTACTCTTGGAAGATGTGGTGCACTCTGTACACAGGCAGGAGTTCCGTGCCATGGCTGTGGAGGACCTTCACTGGATGTTTTAAGAGAGCCGAGTCACGATGTATATAATGGAGTGATAAAGAGGATTGCACACCTTTCTAAAATGCCAGAAAAGGATGTTGAAAAACAGATATATGATATGGGACACGTAATTTATGGGTTTGTTATTGGAAGTACCATAATGGAGGAAAAACTGGTTTCAAAGATTCCTCAACTGGTTAAGAAAGAGGTGAAAAGATGAGTACTATAGAAATTAGTCCTGTAACCAGAATTGAAGGACATGCTAAAGTAACAGTTCAACTGGATGACTCTGGAACAGTTTCAGATGCTCATTTTCATGTTATGGAGATAAGAGGTTTTGAGAAATTTTTAGAAGGAGCTGCTGTAGAGGAAGCACCAAGGATTACACCACGTATATGTGGAATATGTCAAACTGCTCACCATTTAGCATCAGCTAAGGCCACAGACCAGATATTTGGTCTGGAACCGCCTGAAACAGCTAAAAATTTAAGGGAATTAATGCTTTTAGGTCAGTATATCCATTCACACTCACTTCACTTCTATTTCCTTGGAGCACCAGACCTTGTAATGGGCCCAGAATCTGATCCTGCCCTTAGAAATGTTGTTGGAATACTTAAAGAAGATCCAGCACTTGCAAAAATGGCTATAGATACCAGGAAAATTGGACAAAACATTACAGGTGCGGTTGGAGGTAAACCAATCAGTCCAGTTACAGCCATACCTGGAGGTCAGTCCAAAGGAATAACAGAAGAAGAAAGAGTTAAACTCCTTGAAGATGCAAAAAATGCAGTTGAATTTGTAGAAAAAGGTGTTGAAGTAGCAAAACCATTATTTGAACAATATAGTGAAGTAATTGAGCTTTTAGGCCCTGTAGAAACCCATTTCGGTGCAATAAGCAACAACGGTAATATTGAATTTTATGATGGGCCAGTAAAAGTTATTGACAAAGATGGAAATTCTGTTCATGAATTCGAATCAGATAATTATCTGGACTACATCGAAGAGAAAGTGCAGCCCTGGTCTTACCTTAAATTCCCATACCTAAAACAAATCGGGTTCCCGGAAGGAAACTATAGAGTAGGTCCATTAGCAAGATTGAACATTGCACAGAGCATTCCAACTGAAAAAGCTTCTCAGTTATTCGGTGAATACAAAGACAGGTATGGAATAGCGCAAAATGCTCTTTTATATCACTATGCGCGTTTAATTGAACTGATGTACGCATCTGAGAGAGCTGTAGAATTACTTGAAGATGATTCAATAACTGGAAATGATTTAAGACAGGGACTTTCTGAAAAATTAATGACCAAAGAAGAAGCAAAAGGTTCCAGTGAAACCAAAAGAGGAGTAGGAATGATTGAAGCTACAAGAGGTATTCTGATTCACGATTATGAAACAGATGCAGCAGGATTTATAAATCGCGCTAACCTCATTGTTTCAACAGGCCAGAACAATCTTTCTATGGATATTGGTGTAAGGGAAACAGCTAAAGCAATGATTAAGGGTGAAGAAGTTTCAGAAGGTCTTAAAAATCAACTTGAAATGATTGTAAGGGCATATGACCCCTGTCTATCATGTGCTACACACATGATGAATGGAGAATCACCTTTAATTCTTGATATACACGATAGTGAAGGAATACTCCTTAAAAGACATATTTTATAGTTGAATTGAGTTTAATTCCTTATTTTTTTACCTTTTTTAATTATATTCTTTTTTTAAACAAATTTAAATAATTTAAAGACTACAGAAAAAATATTTAATGCTGTAAAAATATTAAAAATATACTTTCTTAAATATGATTAAATATAATTTTAATTTATAATTATAGAATGACTTCACCTTAAAAATGTCCAAGTGGTTATATGGATTCAGAAATTGAAACCCAGCTAAATACAATACTCATTGACTTAAATAGAATCGAAGGCATAGAAAGTAGCTTAATAGCCAATAGTAATGGGGATATTATAAGCCAAAGCATGTCCAGAAACGCTGATATTACCCTTTTTGGTCCAATGGCTCATGTAATCACAAGCTCATCTAAAAGATTACTTAATTCCGCTAAACAAGGAGAGATCGAAAGGGTACTTGTTGAATCAGCCAGAGGTAAAGCTCTCTTTTTACATCTTGGAAATGTCAATTTTATTGTATTGATGAACGTTTCAGCAAACATAGGCCTTGTCAGGGTTTCTGCAAAGCGAGCTGCCGATAGAATAATTGAACTTACAAAGGATATGGTTTTATTTGAACCGGTTGAAGAAGTTACTGCTCCAGTTCACGAAAAAACAGAGATTGATAAACGTATAGAAACTGAAGATATCAGTAAGGAAGAAGCTGCTGAAATAGTTGATGAACTGGTTGAAACTGAAGGGGCGAAGGAAGCATTCAGCAAAGTTACAGGAACCGAAAATGTAGAAGAGATATTGGAATCTGAAGAGATTAAAGCTTTAGATTCTAAACAAGCTGAAGAGGAACTTGCTAAAATTTTAGATACTGAAATAGACCTATCAACAGAAGATGAAGAGATTGGAAAATCGACTGAAAAACCTGAAATAGAAGAAAAATTAGAATCTGAAATTGAAATTGGAGAGATTGAACCCCAAGAAGAGATTGAAGAAGTTTTGGAACCTTCTACTCCTCTTCCAGTTATCAGGCCGCCTATTTCATTCCCTAAATTGCCTGAAGGTGTTGTGATCCCTCAAGGGGATGAGGAAAAGTCCGATTTGATTTTAGATATTTATGAGGCAATATTTCTGGCAATGTCAATTGGGGCAAGTAAGATTATGGGAGTAGCGCCTGCAAGAGGACTTATAAGGAGATTTTTACCTGTTGAAGATTGTAAAAGTCTTTTAAACGATGTGGAAGTAAACAGCAATTCTGCAATTGATTTTGATAAAATAAGGGAAAATTCAGAGAATATACCTTTAAATGAAAGAGAAAATACACTTATAAACGATTTCAGCAAAATTATCGATATTATAACTGAAAATTATGGAAAAGTAATGGGATACGGTGCATTTAGAGGTATAGTAAGGAAAGAATTTAAAATTATAAATTCTTCTTATGGAAAAGCCATGGAGGAACTTAGAATTAAAGAAAACATTCATCCTGAGCTAAAAGAGCTATTCAAATAGGATTTCACAAATTAATTTTTTATTAATTAAGAGAATGATACCATCCTTCAGGAGCATTACCCATTAGTTTTGGCATTAAGTAACTTCTAAATAGAGTTTCTATTATAGTTTTAAAGATGTTTCGATGTTTAATTAAATAGGATGGCCTTATATAAAATTTGACGTAGGCTTTAGCCAATTTTCTTTCAACCAATTTCTTACTTAAACCCAGTTTTTCATAGTCTATAACAGAATCAAGAACCGTATACTTGCTCCAATCTTCTGTACTCAACAATCCTCCTTTTTTAAGCTCATAGTATATTGGCGTTCCTGGGAAAGGGGTTAAAATTGAAAATTGACTGTAATCTGGATCAAGTTTTATTGCAAAGTCAATGGTCTGATCCATTTCTTTTGATGTTTCGCCAGGATATCCCAAGATAAATGAACCCATAACATCAATATCAACATCCTTTGTAACTTTAATAGCATCTTCAGCCTGTTTTAAAGTTATACCTTTTCCCATAGTATCTAAAACGCGCTGTGAACCTGATTCAATTCCATAATACAAGGTTGTCAGACCTGTCTTTTTTAAAGACTCCAGAAGATCTTTATTTACAGTATCAACTCTTGAAGAGGCTATAAAGTTTAAATCAAGTCCTCTACTTCTAATTTCACCCGCTATTTCCATAGCTCTTTGTTTGTTAAGCATGAATATGTCATCTAAAAATGCTATCTCATAAACTCCATATTTATAAACAAGTTCTTCCATTTCATCAGCAACGTTTTTGGAACTTCGGGTTCTAAATTTTTTACCCATGATTAAGGAAGATGAACAGTAATTACATGAAAAAACACATCCTCTGCTTGTAATCATCCCACCTGCCTGACCTTTAGATGTTTTGTAGTCTTTAAATGGTATAAGATGCCTTGCTGGAAATGGCAAATCATCAAGGTTTTCTATTAAATCCCGATTGGATGTTAATTTAATTTTTGCATTGTCTTTGTAAGCTATACCTTTAATTTGATTAAAATTTTTTAACCCTTTATTTCCATATTTTTCAGCCAATTCAACAATAGTTTTTTCACCTTCACCAATTACAACAGTATCTAAAGCTTTTTCAGTTTTTAAAGTCTCAATAGGCATAAAGGTAGGATGAGGGCCGCCAATTACAGTTAATGCATTAGGTATAACTTCTTTAACTTTTTTTATATATTTCAATGCATTTTTAATAGTGGCAGTTGTAGCAGTGATACCTACAACCATAGGATCAATTTTTGAGGCCAAACTGGCAACTTTATCGAATCCAACCTGATATAAGTCATCATCAATTATCTTAACAGATATTGAAGCTTCTTCAAGCGCTGCAGCAATATACATAAGATTTAAAGGAGGAACTTTAATGCCTAATCCTGTTTTTACATGACCCCGGTCAAGTGGATTTATTAACAGAACATCAGTCATTGTTTTTAGCCTCCAGATTTATTGAAATATGTTCTGGGTGAATAAAATTGATATTTTCGTGAGAAATTTTGTTTTTAAGCTTTTTCCATTCTTCCTCATTATTTATACATCCTGGATCTGGGGCTGAAATGTCATCAAAATAATTATAGGCCCTTGCTCTGCACCCGCCACATATATTTCTTGATTCACAGACTCCACAATGACCTTCAAGAATCTCCTTGTTTCTAAGTACATTTAAAACATCATTATCCACCCAAATTTCTTTAAAATTCTTTTCTTTCAGATTACCCAGTTTTACATCCTCTTTATGGGGGAAAAATACACATGGATACATATCTCCATTAGGTTCAATACTCATGTAAAATCTTCCAGCACCGCACCCGCCTATAAATTCAGCAAGTTGCATTAAGAGAGGATTAGAATATTCAGGATTATAAAAATGGGTTGGAATCATATTTGAATCTTCAGATAACATTGAACTGGCTACAACTGCATATTGGGGTGCTGTTGATAAAATTTGCATTTTATCATTATTTTGATTATAAGCAGTCTTAAGAATGTTTGATCTATCTACTGGTGATAGATCCATGTCTATAATTTCTGATCCTTTTCCTGCAGGTATGAAATTGTATAACATAAACCATCTGGCGCCTAAATCTCTAACAAAATCAATCATTTCAGTAATTTCATCTTTATTGTGTTCTGTAACTGTTGTTGCTACTTCAACAAAAATTCCGGCATCAACAAAATTCTCCACGGAACAGACTGCTTTATTCCAGGCTCCATCTACTCCTCTAAATGAATCATGAGTATCAGGGCAGATTCCATCCAAACTTATTTGAACAAATTCAAGCCCTGCATCTACAAAATTTTTAGACCTGTCTTTATCTGCAAGAATATATCCATTTGTAGCCATAGCCACATATATCCCCTTATTATGGGAATAACCAATATAATCGATAATATTTGGGTGAATTGATGGCTCACCTCCAGAAAAAGCTATTGAAGTTACACCTGCTTTAGAAAGGGTATCAAGACCCTGAATAACCTCTTTTGACGAAAGTTCATCAGTGTCCCTATTTCCTGCAGCTTCATAGCAGTGAATACATTTCATATTGCATGCTTTGGTAATGTTCCAAACTATTTGAAATGGTGCTCCTGGAATAAATGGCTTTCTAACGCCAAATAAAGCAATTCCTTCAAGTACGCTGCGTAGACCCTTTATCCAGTAATCATCTTGCATTGTATTTTTAAGATATTCTTCAGGGGTTCCAAAGCTTTTAGCTCCTTTTTTGATTATATATGCTAACATTTTAGACATTAATTTACATTTATAACATCCTGATGTTTTAGTTCCTAAATAAAGCCTTAAAGCGCTTTCTAATCTTGTTGATTTGTCTTCTTCACAATAACTTAAAGTTCTAAGGAGGAAATATTTAGCTAAAGGATTATCGGTAATTTGTTTAAATGTTGCAATCATATTGCCCATATCGGCCGAATTTGAATCATTTCCAGATTGAATATTCAATTTACAGTCTCCATTTTTCTAAAACTAATACAACAGAAATCCTCAGATAATTAATGATTAAAATCAAAGTTTTTCAAGATAATGAATGTCAAGAATAACGTTTTATAGATGCTCGTCTTTATGATTAAATAATGATGGGATAGTATCCAATTGTTATGTAAATATAAGTATTACTTTTATATAATTTTTTCCTATTTAATTAGAATAGTTAAAGACATTACAATATTACAAGTCAAAAAATACAAAATGTGGAGTGATTTATTTTATCAAACAATTAATATCTAAAATTAAAGTGCACAATTGATTAATCATCAAGTAAAGATCAACGTTAGAAATAAATTTTGGCCTAATTATAACAGATAGATTGAGATTTCCAAAGTTATATGAATTATTTCAACAATTATGACAATACTGGCCATCGTAGAGTGAATTTTGAAGGGTAATTTTTTTCCTCATAAATCACTGGACTTAAAACAGTGGTAATAAATGAGAGTAGGGTAATTATACCAATATTGAACCAATGGCTTTCCAAAGATTGGGAAATAAGCTATTTCACTTAAAATTTACCTACCTTTAATAATCACTACTTCTTTGACTTTGAAAATTATTTTACCAGTCAAAGGTGGATGTATTCCAAACGGTGGAGATATTTCCCTGCTTTAGTGAGTGTGTATAATTTTTATCCATTATTTCAATATGGGGCCTTTGAAACGATCCTATATTACTTACCATCATGATCATTTTTTTTATTTATCAATTTAACTGTGTTGTTCTTACTTTTTACCGTAAGTGTGTTTGGATTGAATACCAAATTCTGGATTATCACAGTGTTTGGACCATTTGTTCGATTAAATTTTGTTGATTCTGTATTTATCCAGATAACGCAATTGCTCCGATTATCATTAATCCAATTACCTTAATTTTGGCTTTCATTGTTTAATATTAGTTTTTAAACCTATGATTAACTGAAATACAGATAAATAATTAAATCATTTAAAAACTTAGAAATATCCATCGAATTAGTGAAAAAAAATGTAATGAATATTGTATTAAGGATAAATATTGGGTTTTAATCATTATTTTTGAAAAGAAGATTATATATTTCATTTTTTTATATCAATTTTTCATAACAAAAATTTTATATCTATTTTAACAAATCCATATTGCAGACTAATTGTTAACCCGATAAGTAATACTATGATTGATTTTATGTTTAATAATAAGCTAAGATTCTGAATTAAACTGATGAGGCAGAAGAAGGAGACGATGATTAAATGAATGGACCATGGGTTGAAAAATACAGACCAAATACATTGGATGAAGTAGTAGGTCAGGATCATATTATAGGTAGGTTAAAAAGATATGTTAATGAACACAGTATGCCCAATTTAATGTTTACAGGACCAGCAGGGGTTGGAAAAACAACAGCAGCAATAGCACTTGCAAAAGAAATTTTAGGAGAATACTGGAAGCAGAATTTCTTAGAGCTTAATGCATCTGATGCCAGAGGGATTGACACAGTAAGGACCAACATCAAAAATTTCTGTAGATTAAAGGCAGTAGGGGCTCCATTTAGAATAGTTTTCCTTGATGAAGTTGATAACATGACCAAGGATGCGCAACACGCCTTAAGGCGTGAAATGGAGATGTATACAAAGACGGCATCATTTATACTCTCCTGTAACTATTCTTCAAAGATAATCGATCCCATTCAATCCAGATGTGCAATCTTCAGATTTACCCCTATAAAAGGAACTCAAATCATTCGCCGGCTTGAAAAGATCGCAGAAGCTGAAAATCTTAATATTAAAAGAGATGCAATTGAAAGTGTTGTCTATTTTGCTGAAGGGGACCTTAGGAAGGCAATAAACATTTTACAGGCATCCGCATCAACTACTGATGAAATTACAGATGAAAGCATCCATGAGATTGTATCCAAAGCAAAACCTCAGGATGTGCGTAAAATAGTAAAAATGGCTTTAAAAGGCGATTTTTTAGGAGCAAGAGATCTCTTACGGGAAGTAATGGTTATTCAGGGAACAAGTGGAGAAGATATGATTACCCAGATTTATCAGGAAATTTCAAGGATGTCAATGGAAAACATGATTGAAGAAGACGCATACGTTGATTTAATCCAGAGCATTGGAGAATATGATTTCAGAATAAGGGAAGGATCAAATCCCAGAATTCAGCTTGAAGCACTTCTAACCAAAATTTTATTGAAGGGAAAATCAGAATAGAATTAAAATCAGTATAAGATGCCAGTTTTTTTATGATATAATCAAATTCTATACTATTAACGGCAAGGGCAGATTAAATGTTATGGACAGAAAAATACCATCCCAGAAACTTAGATGAAGTTCTTGGAAATTTAAAGGCAAAAAAAGAGATTCTTAAATGGGTGGAGGCATGGAAAGCAGACAGTCCTCAAAAATGTCTCTTTCTTATAGGGCCCCCGGGTACGGGTAAAACCACATTTGCACACTTAATCGCAAAGGAGTTTTCTGATTCTGTAGAATTAAATGCAAGTGATAAAAGGTCTTATGATGCAATTATGAGTACCGTTGGAGAAGCTTCATCTTCAATGACTCTTTTTGGCAGTGGATTAAAGTTAATTATACTTGATGAGGTTGATGGGCTTCATGGAACAGACGATAGGGGCGGATCAAGGGCAATTAACAGGATAATAAAGGAAGGCGCTCAGCCAGTTATATTGATGGCTAATGATCCCTACAGTAATAGAATAAAGAGTTTTAAACCTAAATGCCAGGTTATTAACCTTCGAAAAGTGCATACAAACTCTATACTTTCTCTTTTAAAGAAAATATGTATAAAAGAAGGTGTAGAATTTGAGGAGCATGTGCTTAGAGAACTTGCAAAAAGATCACGCGGAGATTTAAGGTCTGCAATAGGAGATCTTCAAATTATTGCCCAGGGAGAAGAAAAAATCACCTCTGATGACCTTAAAATTATAGCTCAAAAGGATGAACGTTCCAGTATTTTTGATGCTGTAAGAACCATATTAAAAAGCAAAAATCCAAGTAGAATTAAGGATTCAATGAGGCAGGTGGAGTCTGATCCAGCTCTTTTACTTGAAATAGTTGTAGAAAACATTCCCCGCGAATATGAAAAGAAGCATGAAATCGAGGAAGCTTATGAGATGGTTTCTCAAGCTGATCTTTACCTGGGAAGGGCTTTTTCAACCCGTGCATACACTTACTGGAAATACGCTTATGATTTGATGAGTGTAGGGGTTGCTCTCTCCAAGGATGAAACCTATAAGAAGTTTGCAAGATATGCAAATTCATCGGTTTATACGATGCTTTCTAAAAGCAGAGGTAAAAGGGATCTGCAAAACAGAGTGGCTGAAAAGATAGCTGAGAAGCTTCACATCTCAAAGAGAGTGGCAATTTCCCAGTTTCCCTATTTTGAAATCATGTTCCAGGATAACGACATCGCATACAACATGATGACTTATTTTGGGCTTGAAGATGATGAGGTAAAGCTATTCAGGTCCAGAAAGGTTAAAGCGCCTAAAAAAGTAAAAACAAAAGACAAAAAAGAGAAAGCATCAAAGACATCATCAAAAAGCATAAAAAAGCCTTCAACTAAAAAAACCACAAAAAAATCTTCAAAGAACACATCAAAAACAAAGAAGAACATATCTAAAGATAAATCAGATAATCCAAAGAAAAAAGATGAAAATGAGAATAAAGAGAACCAGACTTCACTCTTCAGTTTCAAATAATTTTAATCTACCTTTTTTCCCGCATCAGGTCCTGGTTTTACAGAATAAATTTCTTCAACAGTAAGTAATATCGCTGCTTTTGGGGATAATTCGCTCATCACACTTTTTGCCCAGTCAACTGCATCATCGAAGTATTCACCTGAAGTATGGATTTCTACTGTTCCTTTAAATTGGTATGGACATTTAGAAGCATCTCTGGGGACTAAACTTGCCTTTGGGTTATTTTCAAGGTTTCCACGGGTTTTATTCATATAATTATCCACTATCAATATGGTCTTATTATCTAAAGGCCTTGCAAATCCGATTGGAACTACGTTAGGTATTCCATCTTTGGTTGCAGTTGCAAAAAAGACTACATTCTCCTTTTCTACAGCATCCATCATTTCATCAGTCATTACCACCTAAATCACCTTTTACAAATATTTCTGATATTTAATATTTGCTTTCAGTAGATAAAATATTTACTGTAATAAGGTAAATAAAATAATCCTGAATTTTAATGTAAAATAATAAAAAATAAAAAATAAGTGAATTATAATCTTAATATATTATTCTGCGTCCATCATTTCGCCGAACTCTACTTCAATCTGGCATCCTTTAGGACCGCAGCAGAAGTGCTGTAAATCGAATTTAGTATCCATTTTTTTTCACCTCAAAAAAAATCCGTATTATCAACTTATTGTTGCAAGCTAATGATATATACTTATTGGTTATGCTAAGTATGAGTTATTACATTTAACTTCAATCGATTGATTTAAGAGGAATAAAATCCTCTAAAATCGAATAAATCTATTCATTATGTATAAATAAGGCTGATTTTAAAAGATTTTCCCTTACATTAGGGATTAAGCTTTCTAAAAACTTTAATAAATTTTCAGCATCTTCATAACTCTTTTCATTGGTAATTTCAGGTCTAATACCTTTCCATGAATAAATCCATGACCTCGGAACATTTATAAGGGGATACACTAATTTTTTACCTTTATATGTGTTATTTGAGCTTAAAAGTTTTATTTTATTACCATTTAAAATTAAATTCAGTATATTTTCCCCTTCATCATCCAACGTAATGGGTAAAGCAATTGAGTCTGCATTTAAATCTATTGATTCATCAATATTATCCCCATAGACGATTTCAATACCATATTTTCTTTGATATGGCTCTAAAATCGTTTTAAGGGCAATATTTAATGGTTCATCATTATTAACAACAAAAATTCTCTCTTTAGGTGATATGCGGTGTGCAAGATTTCTGGAGGCCCTGGTACAAATTTTTTGAAATATTTTAGAGCGAATCACTTCTATTTGTGGAAATCTTCTTCTAAACAATTCTTCTTTTCTTCTTGAAAACCTTGAAAGCTTTAAATTATTTATAAATATTTTATCATCCATTATGCTCACAAAACGGGTATCAACACCAGTATTTTGCAGAGATTTAACCAGATTTTTATCCATTTTATCACGAAAATGAAATTACTATTTCCACTATTTATTTTTATATAATAAATTTTTTAAGTTGAGTAGAACCTATGGGGGTTTCAAACCTAAAAAAAAAAACAAAGTTTTTTTATGTATTTAATTAGAAATTTAAATAGGGATTGTAATGTTTAAAATATTCGGTAAGAAATCAAAGAAAAAAGTGAAGGAAATTCTGGAAATAGACCTCAAAAAACCAGTTGATTGTCTCTGCGATTTTACTTACAATTTCTACTGGCAGCACAAAGGCGAAAAGCTTGATCCTGAGTGGAAGATCCCAGATAATGATTATACATATTCTGATTTAGTTAAACACCTTAAAAAGGGTAATGATGTTAAAATTAATGGAAATGTGGGCCATAGATTATGTTCAAGCATGGGCGTAGACCTGAAATTCTTTGGAGGGACGGGGAAAGAATTGAAAGTTGGAAATGTTATAGTTGATGGAGACGTGGATACTCGAATGGGAATAAGTATGGTTAAAGGAAGTATTTATATAAAAGGAAATGTTAAAGCCCCCATAGGAAATTTAGTTGAATTAAAGTCAGATATGAAAGGATACAGGAAATTTAAATCTATTACCGATGTTTTAATAAATGGAATTGGTTCTGATAAACTTAAAGGAAGTCAAGTTACAAACAATGGTATTATTATAGATGATGGAATAGTAAGAGATACTGTAGGCTCCAGACTGGATAAAGATGCTGAAATAGTTGTGAATGGGAACGTTGATTTAAGTACAGGAATATTGATGAGGAAAGGAACTGTAAAAGTAAATGGAAATGCAGGGAAAAATACAGGGGCATTATTAAATGGGGGAACAGTTATTATAAATGGGGATTGTGATGATTTTACTGGTATAGACATGATTAAGGGAACTATGATTATAAATGGAAATGCAGGGAAGTTTTTAGCTGCAAATAAAAAGAGTGGAGTTCTTTTTGCAAAAAAAGGAAGTCCAATACCTCCAACTGAAGAAAAAAACCTCAGTAGTGAGGATGGTACAAATCTTTTAAAGATGGGATTTAATCCACGAGAATTTAAAAAATTTGAATAGAAAAAAGCTTTTATTTGTATTAACCTTTAATTATAAGATATTTAATTTAACTGGAGTTAATCAATGATAAGTATTCTGGATACTGTAAGTCAGATAGCCATTAATCTTATAGAACATTTTGGATATTGGGGTGTCTTTATAGGAATGGTCATAGAAAGCGCATGTATACCCCTCCCCAGTGAAGTAATAATGCCTTTTGCAGGCTATGTTGTATGGGAAGGTCAGATGACCCTTCTGGGCATAACAATAGTAGGAGTTCTTGGAAACCTGTTGGGTTCATGGATAGCGTATTTTGTTGGTTTAAAGGGTGGAAGACCCTTTTTAGAAAAATACGGTAAATATTTTCTTATAAGCCATAGAAAACTTGAAATGGCGCATGATTGGTTTGAAAGATATGGTCATGAGGCAGTTTTTATAAGCAGAATGTTACCGGTTATCAGGACATTTATATCCCTCCCTGCAGGCATAGCTGAAATGAACTTTAAAAAATTCACAGTTTATACAGTTTTGGGATGCATTCCATGGGTATTATTTTTAGGATACGTAGGCTTAATGTTTGGACCTCATTGGGAACAAATAAGGAGTTATTTCCATATTCTGGATATTTTTATTGGAATAGGCATTGGAGCAGTTATAATTTACATAACATACCACTTCTGGGGTAAAGACTCTATTAATTAAATTTTTCAATAAATTATTGATATTTAAAAACTATGAATGAAGCAACTATCATGTAAATAGTGACTCCAACAGCCAGAGAAACCCAGAAACCATATTTTGGTAGCAAATAAATAATACAAATTAAATACAGGATCCATACAGGAGTAAGTATAATTAATCCCCAAATGTAATCAGTCACTGCTTCACTGCCTACTGCAGAATATATTGTAAAGGTGGTAAATGTCGTTACAAAGGGAATCATGGCAAAAAATCCTGCTATTAATCCTTTTTTTTCACTTCCAAAATAGGTTACCAAAGTTACGACTAATCCGCCTAATAAAAAGTATATTAAATATTTTAGAGATTCAGTTATCATAAAAATGACCTTATTATTTCTAAGATTTAATCATATTATTGATTGAAGTATAATTATATTTTATTTGTTGTTAATCTTTGGATGTAAAATCAGAACAAAATAATTTGATATAGGGGCATTAAATAACTAAAAATTACTTTAATATTTTAAGTTTTGAAATCCTAAACTTAATTAACTATTAGTAACAAAAAGTATTTATAATATGCCAACAACTATATCAAGATAAACAATTTAAATAAAATTTAGGTGTTAAAATGAAAGTTTCTGGGTCATGGAAATTAAAATTAAGATTATGGCTGGCAGCTGTGCTGCTTTTTGGCCTTCTTTATGCAATAATAACTGCAATAGGTTATTATTTTGGATTTGGAGGACCACTTGCATTTGCAGTATTTGCTTTACTGGTGGTTTTCATTCAGTACATGCTTGGTCCAAAGATGGTAGAAACTCTGATGGGAGTAAGATATGTATCAGAAACAGAAGCTCCTCAATTACATCAAATGGTGGAAGATTTAGCAGTAAAGGCAGGTGTTCCCAAACCAAGAATCGGAGTTTCTGAAACCAGTGTTCCGAATGCATTTGCTTTTGGAAAAACTAAAGGTGACGGCCGAATATGTGTTACAAGAGGTATTTTAAACGTGTTAAATGAAAAGGAACTTAAAGCCGTTTTAGGGCATGAAATGTCCCACATAAATCATAGTGACATGATTGTCATGACCTTAATAAGTGTTGTGCCGCTTATATGTTACTATATCTTCATCAGCACACTATTTTCAGATGGAGATCGTGACGGTGGTGTTGCATTAATAGGATTCGGTGCTTTAGTTGCATATTTCATTGGTAATCTTATTGTACTTTTTGTATCTCGTGTTAGAGAATACTATGCTGATACAGGAAGTGTTGAATTAGGAAATCAGCCCAATTACCTTGCAAGTGCCCTTTATAAATTGGTTTATGGCTCTGCAAGACTTGATAAAAACGAATTGAAACAGGTAGAGGGAATTAAAGCTTTTTTTGTAAATGATATTTCAGACGCTAAAAATGAAATAAATGACCTGAAATCAATGGATTTAGATATGGACGGTTCCATAAGCGAAAGTGAACTTGCACAAATTAAATATACTAAAACAAGGGTTGGTGCAGCTTCAAGAATAATGGAAATCTTTTCCACACATCCAAACATGGTGAAAAGAATTAAGAGATTGTCAGAACTTGGATAGATCTTTTTTTATGGCCTATTGGCCATTTTTAGTTTATTTTTAAAACTTCTTTTATACAAATATTTGATTAATAAATTTAAAAAAAATTGGGAAGATATTTTTAAAATTCTTTAACCACACCAATGACTTTATCCTTGGAAAGCCACGTATCAAGTGGAGTTTTGGTTATGGTTTGAACTTCCACAGCCCCATCAGGAAGAGGAGTTTCTGTGGTGTAAACTTCTACTTTTCGATTATCACTCATTAAATAAACTCTGTTTCCCTCAATTTTCTTTAATCTTTTAACGATCATGCCGTATTCTGGATGAAAAGCAACTACGATATCGTTAACTTTTATATCATCTGTTTTTAAAATAATTATTTCCTCTCCATCCTCTAATGTTGGAACCATTGATGATCCACTTACTGTAGCCGGCATTGGGAGCTTATCAGTTCCAAATTGTGATTTAATGGTAACATCAGCGGTGTAGCCATATTTTTTAGCTATAATGGTCATGTCCTGTTTGATGCTCTCTACAGAACTATCTGGCTCCTGTATCTCTTCCAGGGCTTTTAACCTCATTTCAGAGGTCATTTGAGGTGGAGTATCAAAAAGGGAAGATGCCTGGACGGTTACGTCTGTTCCATCCGTTTTTAGAGTTATATCAACACTACCCATTTCATGAGTAACGTAAAAAGCCGAAGTGGCTACTATGCCTAAAATAATAATTCCTAAAATTAACCATGATCTTAATTTCAATTTATCACCGCAAATTTCCTAAAATATTTTTTGTTGTTTCAATATCAAGCTGTCCGGGGGCAGATTGTTTATCTATCGATGCAAAAGTGATGGGAGAGCCGAAAAGAGGTGCTACAACCCTCGTATATTTACCAATTTCCCCCATGGATATTCCGATGGTGTTTTGAACCTCTAAAATCACCTTCAGGACAGTTAAAGTATCTTCATAGTTATTGGCCATTACAGCAAATTTTGCCATATCTCCTATTTTTTTTTCTTTTTTTACCACATTTAAAAGCTCTTCAAATGAAGGGGTCTTTTGGAAATCGTGGTATGATATAATAGTAGATTTTGAAGCTTTTAAAACTTTTTCCCGAAGTTTCTCCTGTGTCTGTAATTCAATATCAACAATATCTGCATATTCAGCTGCTTTAATTAGAATTGAAGTCCTTTCTTTCTCTGAACCACTAAAAAATCCACCTTCTGACTTTAGACGGTTTGTTGCAATTAATGGATAATCTATATCAATAATTAACTGTTGGACCTCGTCATGGTCTTCCAGAGTATCAATTCTTAGCTCTAAAATATCCGCTCCAAGATCTATGGCTCTTCTGGCAGATTTAAGAACAATATTAGGGTTTTTCCCGATTATGGGAGCGCAAATCATTGTTTTTTCAAACACATCAATACTACCTTACTATTTTTGTAGATTTTTCAATATCATTATACTGATATTTATAAATTTCATATAGTCATCGCTATTATTTTTATTGCATAACTCTGGATATTGTGCGTTAATCTAATACTATTTTTAATCCTTTTTCTAACCAGTTTATCCATTATTATATGTAAAGAGGCTGTTCCGTAATTAATTTTTACACCAAAAATTTTGTTTACTTATGGATTTGGAGGCCTTGGAAAATCCATGATTTTAGGGGGTATCGAAAATTCCTTTGAATTTTAGAAAAATGCTAATCATTTTTCTAACTCCTGAAAATCTGTCAAAAATCATATTTTACGCATCGAAAACAGAGTCTTCGAATGCTTCGATTTTTGAGGGTTTTGCTGTTCATGAATCAAAAAGATTCCCTTCAACATCGAAAACAGAGTCTTC
>DAVZ01000043.1 GCA_002505765.1 Methanobacterium sp. UBA176
TGAAATGTGAACCTAAAAAAGAAGCTCCTAAATGTGAACCAGTGAAAAAATGGGATCCACCAAAAAAATGTGAACCTAAAAAAGAGATTCCAAAATGCGAACCAGTGAAATGTGAACCTAAAAAAGAGGCTCCTAAGAAATGGCATCCACCTGTGAAATGTGAACCTAGAAAAGAGATTCCAAGATGCGAACCAGTGAAATGTGAACCTAAAAAAGAGGCTCCTAAGAAATGGCATCCACCTGTAAAATGTGAACCTAGAAAAGAGATTCCAAGATGCGAACCAGTGAAATGTGAACCTAATAATGAAGTTCAAAATGGGAACAGTTGAATGCTGCCCAGCATTAATTGACCGGTTCATGGATTAACATATTAGATGTTAGGCGAAGGGATAATTACAGATTATAATTTCGATGAAGTTTGATTATGTAATTATCCTTATTATTTCTTTTTAGATTATTGAATTTAAAGGATATGCAGTGAATTGGGTTTTTTTAAGGACAAATTATAACTCCTTTAAGAGTAATTTGATAATTCTTCTTATCTTGTTTTTGTATTATTAGTTTACAAGAACCAGGTATTATTTTAAATTTTGTTTAAGTTATCAAAATCTTTAAAAAGAATTTTTAAGCCCCAGGGGGGATTCGAACCCCCGACCTATGCCTTACCAAGGCATCGCTCTACCGCCTAAGCCACTAGGGCAAATTGTGGTTTCTTTTGGAATTTGGGTTTCTTTTAATTAATTCTATTGAATATAAAAGCAACTTTCATTTAAGAACCCGCATTTTATTTGATGAAACACTCAAAAATCGAAGATTTTCGATGTTTGCAAAGCCAGTTTTGCAACCGTAATAATATTTGGTTTTACCTGCTTCAAATCGAGGATTTAACAGTGTCTGTATGCACAGTATTTTTTTTAGCTTCGTTTTTTAGAGCATCAAAATTTTTAAATTTTGAAGCTTTGAGTGCAGGGGATGGGATTCGAACCCACGAAGGCCTACGCCAGAGGATCTTAAGTCCACCCCCTTTGGCCGCTCGGGCACCCCTGCATAACATAAAAATTATTTAATCTAATATATTAAGTTAACGGTTTGGCTATAAATCATGTTTGAAATTCATAAAATTTGATTTTAGATTTATATAGATGTTCATTAAATTATCCAAAGACTTAAATCAGTTTATATTTAATATTTAACTTTTTAAATAAAAAAGAACATATATATTTTATATGTATTGTTTAAAATTATGTTGAATCTTAATCTAAATTCCATTTAACCATTATTGGTGAGAATATGAAGTTTGATATTGAAAGATGTGGATACTGCGGTGCATGTATCAGTGTGTGCCCAACGGGCTCTTTAGAACTAACTGAAAACAGAATCATAATTGAAAATAAAACATGTGATGATTGTGGTAGATGTTCAATTATATGTCCTCTTGGAGCCTTTTTTGTGGAGGTTGAAAAAAATCTGTCAAAATTATAATATTTTGATGCACGCTAAAGACTTTGGTTTTAGCGGTTTAAAACTATGCACAGAAAATGATTTGCATTTTTTTTACTTCGTTCTCAAACATCGAAAATCACCAAAATAAGAAATTTTGGAGGCAAAAAAAATGAAATACGATGTGATTGTAGTTGGAGGGCGCATAGGAGGGTCTGTTTCATCGTTATTTGCATCTAAAAACGACGTTGATGTATTGATGATTGAGAAAAACCCTGAAATTGGTGTTCCTCTTCAATGTGCAGAAGCCACCAGCGAATTAACATTTAAAACATTGGGCATACAGCCTTCTAAGAGGTATATATGTTCTAAAATATACGGTGTTGAAGTACATTCGCCAGATGGCACCCATTTTAAAATGCAACCTTCAGGTGATGAAATGGGTTATATACTGGATAGAAAGGTCTTTGATAAGAGTCTTGCTGTAGAATCAGCCAAAGCTGGAACTGATATCATGATCTGGACAACTGTTAAGGATCTGATAATCAAAAATGGTAAAGTTAAAGGGGTTGTTGCAAAACACCTTGATGAAACTATGGAAATTAAAGCAGATATGGTTATAGCTGCAGATGGTGTTGGTTCCAATATATCAAGAATGGCAGGTATAAATACATTATATGGAGTAAAAGATGTTGGTTCATGTGTTCAATACAAAATGGTGGGTATAGATGCTGATCCAAACTATATGCAGCTTTATTTTGGTAGAGAAGTGGCGCCTGGTGGATATGCGTGGATTTTTCCAAATGAAGACGGCGTTACAAACGTTGGAATTGGAATAAGAGATTCTAATGAAACTGCCTATCACTATTTAAATAAATTTATATCAAATTTCAATGGAATGCCTTTTGAAATGAATGTTGGAGGAGTTCCTTTATCAGGTCCAGTAGAAAAAACTTATACTGATGGATTAATAGTTGTTGGAGACGCTGCAGGTCATGTGGATCCTTTAACTGGTGGAGGAATTCATTTGGCCACTTCATGTGCAAAAATAGCAGGTGAAGTTGCTGCTGAAGCAATTAAGAATGAGGATACATCTGCAGAATTTTTAAAGAGATATGAAGAAGAATGGAAAAATAAAATTGGAAGTATCATTAAAAATTCTCTTAAATATCGAAAGGTTCTTGATAAACTCAATGATAAAGAATTAAATGCTCTTGCAAGGTTTTTAAAAGGAAGAGATCTTGATTCAATTACATCTACTTCCTTACTTGGACTTGTAAAAGAATCTCCAAGCCTTGTAAGGCATTTGAAAAATGTTTTATAAATTATATGTTCTTATAATCTCTATTTTCTTATTTTCTATTAAAGAATTATTTTTTTCTGTTAGTTTTCAATATCATTTACATAGATTTAATAATATGATGGTTAAATATTCAATTGGATAGGGATTTGTATGCCATCAGAAATGGTTGGTCCGAACATTGAATTAATGGAAAAAAACAGGGATATTGAAGGCTTAATAAATGCTCTTGAGCATAGAGATTGTATAATTCGAAAAGAATCTGTGGTTGCTCTTAAAAGACTGAAAGACATTAGGGCTCTTATACCTTTAATCCAGGCGCTGAAATATGAAGAATGGCAGGATAAATATGCTATTATGGGTTCAGTTAGAGAAAATGCAGCTGAAGCTTTGGGATTATTAAAAGATAAACGAAGTGTAGGTCCTTTAATTGTAGCTTTAGATGATAAAGATGAAGAAGTAAGATGGAAGGCTGCATGGGCTCTGGGAAATATTGGAGATGAAAGTGCAGTGATCCCCTTGATTGACGCGTTAAATGATGATAGATGGACTGTAAGGAGATTTGCAGCAACCTCACTTGGAAGAATTAAGGATGAAAGAGCTGTAGATGCTTTGATTTATGCTTTAGAGGATAGTGATTGGCATGTTAGAAAGTATGCTGTAGAGGCCTTAGGAAATATTGGAGATGGGAGGGCTCTGGAACCGTTAATTACAAGTTTAGAAGATGAAGATAGGGATGTAAGGAAAAAGGCTATTAATGCTCTTGGTAAAATGGGAGATGTTTCTGTTGATCCACTTATTAATATTTTCCTGGCTGGAGAATGGCATATAAGAGGAGTCGCTGCATCGGTTCTGGGGAATATTGGGAATAAAAGAGCCCTGGGACCATTAATTAGTGCTCTTGTAGGTAAAGAGAGGGATGGAAATAAATATGTTAGGGGGAAAGTTGCTGAGGCGCTTGGTAATATAGGTGATGAAATAGCAGTTGAGCCTCTCACATTAGCTTTAAACGATCCGTATATTTTTGTAAGGAATAAAGCCGAAAAAGCACTGAAAAAAATTAAATCAGGTATTGAAATAATTAATTTTGATAATGGGGAAATATCATTTGATTACCCGGATTCGTGGGAAATAGCATCAAATAACGAAACCAGGAAGGTGGTCACTGGTAATTATGAAGACCATATAAAATTTTTTATAAATAAAAACACAGAACTAGGTGATTTATCTTCTGAGGAATTTAGAGAAATAATAAATAGTGTTTTTTTAATTCATGATGATGTAATTATCAAGAAAACAAGTAATAAAATTGATGAAATGGATGTTTATAAGATAATTGGCGATAATATAAATTCAAATCCTTCTAATAGAACCATGATTGCATCATTTAGATTGGATGAAGTGCTTTATAGCTTATGGTTTTCTGGAAAAAAAGAATATTTTGTTGATGCTGAGGAAGATATGGAAACAATAATTGACAGCTTTAAAATAAATATTTATGTTTAATATCCTAAAATATATATTTTAGAAAAAAAAAGTTGGGGAATTATCATTAATAATAGAATTGTGATTTCAATCTACAACCATGAAAAACTCTATTTTGCTGTAGCTCTTAAAGATAATAAGATTATAAAAACTATTTTACCTAAAACAAGCCAAGAAGAAGCCATAGATGAAGTTTCCAGGGGTTTTTCTTCTTATCAACTATCAGATGCATATGATAGCCTTGCAAAATCAGTTTGCATGTCATATCACGGAGAAAAGATTTCATTTAAGGATAAATTTATTGATGATGAGATAAGGGGTAATTTTCAAAAGGATGTGCTTCAGGAAGTCGTTGAAATTCCCTATGGAAAAGTTAAAACCTATAAACAAATAGCAGAAGCTGTTGATTCTAAAGCTTACAGAGCTGTTGGTACAGCAATTGGCAGAAACCCCCTTCCTATAATAATCCCCTGTCATAGAGTAGTAAAATCTGATCTTAGTATTGGCGGTTTCCTTGGTGGCACGAAGATGAAAAAAGAAATACTGGAAAATGAAGGAATCTGTATTGTTAATAATAAAATAGAAAAATAGATTTTTTGCATGAACCATGCACAGCCTGCATAGAATAGATACATCTTAACATTTCTATTTATACACAGATGGTTTCATTGTCTGACTATAATCCTCAAAGTTATACTTTTTCTTTAAGGAAGTCTGCAAGTGCTGATGAGTCCCTTGGACCTACAACCACTTCCCATCCAGTGTCGTCTTCGATTTCACCGCTTGTTGGGGCTGCAAGGCCTGGAATTACCATTTTCCTGGTTTTTACATCGTCTTCAATTCCAGATTCTTTGATTAAATCTGCAACAGCTTTACCATTGAACTGGCCGCCAGCTACAGCCACATCTACTGCTCTTCCTTCAGTGTCAAGCACTAAAAGATAACCATTCGCATTTCCTGATTTTAAATCTCCTTCAACAGTATAATAGGTAAGTGCAAAGTTTGTGGTTAAAGCTACAGGAGAATCTTCGTTAACTTCACCAATCTCATATACTCCAGCATCTACTGCTTGAGGTTTCCTTGGATCGGTGAAAATACTCTGTCTTAATGTTAAAACAGGTATTAACTCCCATATTTCAGTTCCATGAATTATCATTATGTCTGCATATTTATTTATAAGCGTTGTTGCAATTGTTGCTTCTTTTATTGCGGTGTTAACTTCATCTTCTTCTGTGTTAAGCCATGTGAGTGCTGGAACTCCCATTATCGGGAATCTGAAGTCTTCGTCACGTTCTTCTACAGCAAGTCTTCTTATCATGATGAAATCATCTAAAGTATCTCCAATTCCGGCATTTACATATGTACCCGGGTCAAGAACAATGTCTGTAATTCCCTTAGCCCTTAATGTCCTTGAAAGTTCCTTCATTTTTTCAAGGTCATTTGGAACAAAGAGTGCTACTGGACAGTCATATTCAAGAGCAAGTGTTGCCATTTCTTCAATGTTGTTTTCAGTTGCACCATAAATCAACGGACGTTCATCACCAACAGCTTCAAGGGCAGCTTTCATTGCATCAGCATCAAAAGAACATAATACTAATGCCAGATTGGCGTTTTTAAGTTTTTCTGCTGCTTCCTTGAATCTGGAAGCATCTCCAGACTTGTTTCTAAGAGCTATAGCATCAAGTGTAAGTAATTCTCCTGTTCTTTCAAATTGGATTTCTTCTATTTTTTTAACCCTTTCATCGAATGCTGCTTCATCCATATCATCGCTTATATCGATTACAAGAGGGGTCTGATTGTAATAAGTTAATTCGTATCTGTAAAGGACTTCATCTCCACCAGCTATCATGGCTTTAGCGCCTTTACCAATTGATATTTCCCGGACAGCAGGTGCGAGTATATCTGCAAGCTTATCAAATTCATTTGCTGCAAGCTGTGTGCATATTTCAAGGCCTATTTCCTTATCTTTGAGTTTGGTGGCAAATGCCATGCAAGAAGCCTCTCCACATTTTGCGCAGTTTGTTTTTGGAAGTAGTTTATAAACATCCATTGCTGTAACAGCCATTTTTTCAACCTCCTTTTATTCCAGTTGACTGACCCAGTTTGATATATCAGGAACTTCTGTGGTCATATATTCCTTTGTAAATGTTTCACCAATTTCTCTAAGCATTTTTACTGATTGCGGGTGGAGCATCATAAAAATATCCACACCGCAAAGCATCAGTGTGAGCCCGGTTACAATTTCCCAGATTGGTCCCCTGTAATCTGTTGGTCCCCATTCCTCTTTTTTCATCCATGCTTCACGAGAACCCCATGCATTGGTGGTTCCAGAAGACATAGGCATCTGTAAATCTGTATCTCCCTTAAGTGCGGCCAGTCTTGTTCTGGTCATAACATCAATTGAAAATTCAATACCGTAACCAAGTGCACATGTTGTTGGGTCCATTACAATGTCGTTTTGGGTTAATCCTTCCTTCATAAGGTACTTGTTAAGTGTTTTCTGCATGTTTATGTCAGTTATTGCCCATGAAAGAACAGCGTGATTGTAATCTACAGCTGCTTTTGCAACTTTTCTGTAGTCAAGGTCAAGGTTAGCTGATGCAAGAAGACATCTTTCATCTTCTGCAGCTGCAGCAGCTGCTTCAAGCACGACAGGATCCTTTTGAGGATCCCCTGAAGCTCCTATTACGAGGGGCACATCTACAGCCTGCAGTACTTCTTCTATATCTGCTGCAGCTTCCTTCGGAGTTTTATCCATGACTTTTGGACCTGTTCCAATAAGGTGTATTGTCACCATGTTTGCACCAAAGTCTTTAACTGCCTTTTTAGCCCAGTCTCCAGGGTGCTCCATCACATCTTCAAAATGCTCCCTTATTGGTCTTGGTAGTCCTGGCATTGGAATATCAAAAACATCAAAAGTTACAACTGGAGGATTCGGCTGCGGTTCTTCAAACCGGTACAGTGCTTTTTGTCCCCCTAAAAATACCTGTTTTCTTGAACCAGCGCCGAGTTGTACTTCTGCTACTTCACCAGGGTAATCATGAATTGGAGGTTTGAATTCTTCAGCAGGCATTATTTCCTTGACAATTGCAGCCTGTTGAGCCTGCCCGACAACCTGCTGGACTGCAGGCATTAAATGTAGTTCAAGTTCTTCAAAATCCATTCTAAACTCATTTAATTCTATAGTATCTGTGTTTTCAAGCAGTTTAAGAAGTTGTGCTATTTTATCCATTTACCCACATCCTTTATCCATAAATTCTAAAAATCATCACTTTAAATTCAAATCTTTTATTATCTTTGATATAGCAGTATTTGCACATGAATCATCTGGAAGATTAATTAAAGGTTTCCCTTCTAAATCGTATTTAGAAACGATTTCATCTTCATATATGGTTCCAATAACATTTAATCCTGTTTCACTTACTTTTTTAAGTATTTCATCTTCTTTTCCTTGTTTAACTCTGTTTACAATTAGATATGATTCATCAAAACTTATATCCAGTTCTTTTGAAAGCTCTCCAATTCTTTGAGCTGTTAGAATACCTCTTTTTGATGTGTCTGTAACTACAAGCATGATATCAACATTTTGAGTTGTTCTCCTGCTTAAGTGTTCAAGACCTGCCTCTGTATCGATTACTATGATGTCATAGTTTGATGAAAGTGTTCCAATGATTTTTCGAAGCATATTGTTTAAAGCACAGTAGCATCCACTTCCTTCAGGCCTTCCCATTACCAGGAGATCAAATTCAGGAGTTTCAATTACAGATTCCATGATTTTGTAATCAAGTATGTCCCATTTGTTTGCTTCCTGTGGGATATTACCTGCGGCAGCGTCTTTTTTAAGTTCTTCCCTGACATCACCCACTGTACGCTTTACTTCTATTCCCAGGGCTTCTGGCAGGTTGGAGTCAGGATCTGCATCTATTGCAAGTATATCCCTGCCGCTGCCCTTTAAAGATTTGATTAGAAGCGAGGATATAAGTGTTTTTCCTGTTCCTCCTTTTCCGCTTACTGCTATTATCACCAATCTACCTCTTTATGAATTTTAATCTATTTTTTTTTGATTATTACCTTTTCAGCGTAGATTTTCGCATTTTTGAGTATAATTTTTACTCCGCCGCCTGCAGCCATTGAAAGTTCTGGAGCATAAGCAACTTGAGCTGCGGGAGCACCAACTACTCTGCCTTCATCTGAAACTTCTTCAACTGTCTCAAGTTCTTCTACTTCTTCTTTTGCTTGCTGAAATCTTTCTATTACTGGATGTTCATGTTCTTTCAGGAACTTTCTGATTTCTTTAATGCTTCCAGCATCTTCTTCAGTTGGAATCTTCTCTATTAAGTCGTTGGGGATGAAGTCAGTAAGGGAATTTTTTATTTCTTTTGGCATCCATATTACTCTTTTGTAATTGCCGTCTGCCCGTAAAAATTTAGGAGACCTCATATATCCCATACTAAGACCTGTAAATCCTTCTATCTGTTTTCCACCGGAACATTGACCAGCCATTGCTGAAAATGGAATTCCAAGTGGAGTTTCTCCTCTAAAGTCACGATCTACAATTCCTATTCCATCAAGTTCAGGTACATAAAACGCTACAGCTTCAAAACATCCGCATGATGTATGTGGATGTTCAAATACACTGTGTAAATATACTCTATCGACCATACCCTGTGATCTATCTGATACCATAGCATTTACGTCACTGTATTCACCTTTTTCTGCATCTAAAACTTTACCTTTTGTTACTTCAAATATTGGCCCTTCTGGATCCATTTTAGCTGCTGCTCTACAGTCAAACCAGTTTATAGCCCCACAAAGAGCTGTTCTATCAGGTGTAACCACACAAACGTGGCTTGGTGCAAATGATTGACACATTACGCAGCCATAGAACACATCAACATCTTCATCGCTTAATTCCATTGCTCTTGTATCACGAACATCATATGCTGCTCTTGCTGTTTCAATAAATGCTTCTACTTCACTTTTTTCTGTAAATAGGCTTACAGCTATCTTTTCTATTATTGGGAACTCTTCTTTAAGTAGGATAGAAAGTGCTTTTCCAAGGTGTTCAAGCTTAAAACCTGCTTCAACAGCCTCTTTACTTACGCGGCACCATATCTGGTCTCTCTGGTTTAAGTGCATGAATCCCTTTACATGGTTACAGAGTTCATGTACCCTTCGCTCTATAACTCCTTCAAGCTCTTTTTCCAGTTTTTCTCCCTGAATTTGTATAAATATTCCAAAGGGATATATTTCACCTTCAGACATTTCAGATAACTCTGGCCCTACCACTTCTAATGAACCATCTTCAACGTCTTCAGCTACCTGTATAAGCTCTGCACCAGAAGATTTTGGACCCCCAAGTTCAATAAACATGTTTGCTGATCTTATACGTTCTCCTTCATACATTGGACTAACATCAACAGGTATATCTTTAAACATTAAATTCCTCCATCATGATTTGTTAATATTTCATTTAAAGCCTTATTCTCTTATACTTTCAAGATATTTAAACTATTCTCCCATTTTTTGTGTTATGATGTATCTATCTGATGGAAAGCTCGTCTAGTGCACTAACCTATCACTAAATTATTAATGATTTATAATGATATTTATAACTGTGCAAACGATCTTTTTAAACTTTATTATTGAATTTTAAAAAAATGTCATTTTTTCGTAATTGTGCTAACAATATTTAATTGCATTTTAACAATTTAAAAAAATAGAAGTTGATTTAATAATCCACGTTAAGATTAGTGTCTTATTTAAGTTCTGTTAATTGAAACTTTATAATAATTTTAAATAAAAATTGGACTTTAATAAAGCGTTTTAATATTGGATTTATTTAGTAAATTTTATTATAATATCAGCTGTTAATTTAGTATTACTTTTCCTGGTTAAAAATGTCCAAAAGTAATAATACGATACAAATAGAAAGTATTATATATGTAAAAGGCCAATCTGTTGTTTAATGGCAAGACGTCGAAAAATCATAGATTTTTCGGTCATGCAAAAAAAAAGATTTTTTGCTAGAATTGATAATGTAATTAAAGCTAAAAAATCATGGCTTTAGTATTAATTAATTCTCTTGCCATTGGTTTCCTCCTGTATTCTTGAATAGAGGAAGATAATAATTAAAACTATTAAACCCCTCATTAATTAAATATAGGGCATTTATTTATAATCGCTCAAACGCATCTTAAATGCCCTATAAACCTTTGGAGGGATAAAAATTGGAAAAAAGAAGTCTTGCTGAATTTAAAGTAATTGAAAAGCTTATAAATTTGAATAAAGGTAAAGGTTCATATTTAGCTTGGACAACATTCCCTTATAACGAAATTAATTTAAAAGTAGTGGAGAATTCTATAAAAAAACTCAACTGGCAAAAGGATGAATATATTTTAACTTATGATGAAAATCTGATTTTTGTGGAAAAAGACTTATTATAATATCCATAACGTTAATTGATATCATTACTTTTTTTATTTATTAGGAATATAATAGTATTTAGTAATAACAATTTGTATTAACATTTGATTAACGTTTTTGAGAATATATAACTTTGTTAATTGTTTTTATTTGACTTAATTTGGATATAATTAAATTTTTTTTTTTAAATATTAATTTATAATAATCTAAATGTATATATAAATAATTTATGATTATTTTTTTATAAATATAACTTATCATTTTCATTAAAAAAAAATATTAGTTAGTTAATAACATCTCACACATTTTTAGTTGATTTTAATTACTCTAAATTTTAATTATTACGAATATATGGTTTTTAAGGCAAAAATTATTAACTTTATCCCTTTTTTATTACAAAAACTATGAAATTCAGACAAATAGTAATAATACTAAAGTAATAACAAGTATTATATATTAGAAATTTTTAAAATACTTTTATAAACAAAAAGGAGGTGAAAAGTATGAAAAAACAAGGAATTAAAGGACCTATGGTATTACTGGTATTTGTAGTTCTTTTTGTACTGTGTATTTCTGGAACAGCATCAGCTGACGACTTATCGACCACAGGAGGTAATGGAACAGATTTAAATAAGCAGCTTGTAGATCCTATAATCGGCATTAAAGTGAATTATGAATATTTTGATGATAACATTAATCCTGAAATCAAGGTTAAAGACAGTAATGGTGCGAATATTAACTTCACCAAAACTTATAAACCAGCTTTTCAAAGTTATGAAGTGAGTTTCGGCTATCCTGGGGCTGTAAACGGCACTAAATTTAATGTGAGTGTTTCTGCGCCGGGTTATGCTACTCAGAATCAGCAGATCAGCGTGTTTTTAAATACTTTGAATGCTAGCGACACTAACTTGTATGGTAGTGCAACATTCAACATGAAAGCCACAGCAAACTACAAAATTGGCCGAGAAGTCACAAAAATAGCAGATCAGCGTCTAAAATTCAGTACTGCAGATAATGTACTGGCCATAACCACTGCTGGCGTGCCAAAACTCAATGGAGTAACCAGTGAGGACTGTATTGAAGGTATTCTAAATGGTTCAGGTGGAAAAATTACATACGGCAGAGGTAATCTGTTAATGCTCCGGCAGACAGCAGTTGATCCTGTTGATTTTGCATTTGTTGTAAAGAGAGGGACTGATTTACAGGTTGTAGTTTTCAGGAATGGTTCTTTAACACCAGTATACTCAGGCACCATCTCAGAGAACATGACAAAATCCCAATGGAACGCTTTTGTTAATAAAGTGACTGGGGAAAAAGCATTTGCATATGCCAGTTTGGCCAATGCTTGGGCTGCAGGTATTTCTACAGACATACTCAGAGGAGCAGCTTTCCATGGACACATCTGTGAGGGAACTTTGGGTGGATATTCTATTGTTCAAGCCTTGCTCAAGTATTATCCACCCATACAGGCAACTTCTGGAGGATCAGGATCCCCTGGAGATATTACCTCTTATAGGATAATAGGAGTTCCTGGAGGTTCTGATGACGATTCAGTAATATATTTCCTGGATGCTACTCCCGGTAAAAGTGGATATGTTGGATTTGATACTACATCTACAGGAGCTACTACAAACATGATAGGATTCATCCGCTGGACTGATACTACCTACAAACTGATAAATAACACCAACGGTACTCAAACCTATACTGTAAATGTTCCAGGAACTGGATCGCTCATAATAATGACCTACGACAATGAAGCAAACAAAAAAGCTTTCAAAAAAGAATACAGAATAACTACATGGGGTAGCCTGGAAGAGTTAAAGTACATTACCTGGTTGATCAAGAAAATCAAAAACGATCCTGGAAGTCTAGTAAATATAACCATGGAACTTGATGGGTTGACCGAAGAACAGTATTACCACATAGTAGGAACTGCAACTAATGTTACATTCCCTACTACTGTTAATGCAACTAACTCAGGACAAACACGTTTTGTAGCGCAGAAAGCACATGGATTGGACTTAAATTACATTAAAAGTCTTAATTTACCTAATGCAACTCGAGCTAATACCAGTACAAATGTTGGCTCATTGACCTATGATCAAATTAAAAGGATTGGTTCAGATGCTGCTAACATGGCTAAAACAATATTCAAAAATGAATTAGGGGTTGATCTTGAGAAAGATGATCGAGACTTAGCTGTTTTGACTTCAGCTGGTTATGTTCATCTCAACGGTCAGAGTACTGAAGCAACCTGGGATGGAATTTACGATGTTTTAGGTTCAAGATTAAGCAGATCAACTCTATTACCCGTCCATACAGCGATATGGAAAACATTATGGTTCGCTTTTGTTTTAAGGGAGGCTGATGGCAAAACTTTGAGTACAGTATACTTGAGGTACAACCCATCCAATAACACTTTCTTCGTAGGAACCAATACAAATGGTAAAGGGGTAAATAATATTGGACCTGCTGCATTGAATAACTCAACTATGCTTAGTGTTCTAAATAATAGAGTTATTCCTGATGGTAACTGGTTCAATATACAGAGTATAGCCAATGCTTGGAGAAATGATCCGGCATATGATCAACTGCTAACTTTCCTGTTCCACAACCATGCATGTCCTGGGGTACAGCCTGGATTCTTCATAACAGACTATATACAAAAGAATTACCCTTTAAGTGGTAATCAGAGTTACTTCTGGATGGCGTCCAGTATTTATTGTAAGGACGACAGTTTAGTCTACCTTTTAGGTGTTTCTCCTGGGATGGGTACCTACATGAACAGGAGACTTACCAGTGAGGAAACAGGTTCAGATGATTTACCTGGCGGAACTGAAGAAGGATTACTTGGAATTTGGGATCCTGAGACTAAATTATGGAAAGTAACTGTTATCAGTTTTAAATGGCCTACTTATAACCTGGAAGGTTTGACCACCAGAGAAGCTCAAAGAGAAGCAATGATTTCCGCTTTCATAGATCTTTATAATGGAAAATCAAGTCCTTACATCAATCAACCGCTTGGAATCGTAGCATCTAAGGAAAAATGGATGACTGATGAAGAGTTTAAAAAGGTTAAAAAAGGAGGAACTGATATTGAAAGTGCTCTTGCGTATGTGAAAGGTTTCCCTGTAAGAAATCTTTCTGATCTGCTCCCAAAGGGGAGTTCTCAGACTGGAGGTCAAACTGGTGATTCCACCTCAAATGGTCTTCAAGGAACATCTAATAGTGGTACCGGGTTTGCAACTGGTTCTGCAGGTGATTCTGGACGTGCTGTTAGTGCAGCTACCCAGACAGGAGTTACAGGGCAAGTTACAGGTTCAAAACAACAAGGTAATGCTTATGAAGTATCTAAAACAACCCATGAATCTGCAGATGATGGAGTTAACACTGCTTTAATAGTTATTGGCGCCATCCTGATTGGAGGATTATTAGCACTTGGATTCTTTAAAAGCAGCATATTCGGGTTTTTAAAATAAAAAAAACTTTTTTCTTTTATTTTTTTAATAATTAGTATAATTAATTATAAGAAGCGAACAACATCAATTTTATGATTATTCTAATAACAATACAAAAAATAGGGAGATAAAACATGAAAAATATGGAAAGAGGGATAATTTTGATCTTATCTGCAATGGTGATATTTTTAACCTTTTGCAACGTGGTAACAGCCCATCCGGGGCATGGTGAGCCTTATCCTGAAGAAATAACAAACAGTACAACTTCTTCCAATCCAACAAGTACTCCAAGTACTACAAACAAAAAAAAAATTAAAAACACAAAGAAAAGCTTGGTAACAAACGAAGAATCAATCCAAAATAAAAATACTGACAGCCAGAATACTGATAATCAAGCTGAAAATCAACCTTATGAAGAAGTTAATAATTCAGATTTAAATTTTACTTCACCGGATTCTGGAAGTTCTTTATGGAACATTCTTGGCCCTGTTCTAGGTCTTGTGGGGGGTTTTGCTGCTGTTGGGCTTCTATTTAAAAGCGGTCTTTTAAAATAATATAATTGTTATTATAATAATTATGAATTTGACATTGAACCAATAAAAGGAGGTTATTTATTTTGCATTTACCTGATGGAATTATAACATTATGGCAATCCTTAATTTACTGGATTTTAGTCATTATCACAATAATAATATACCTGTTTAAGGTCTCCAAGAATGAAGAAAATGAGAAAAGAATAGTTTTTACTGCGGTTCTTGCTGCAGCAGCAATTGTAACGTCTTCTATTTCCATACCTTCGCCTTTTGGAGTGCCAATACATTTTTTTTTAATACCCCTTGTGGCCATATTACTCGGCCCATTAAGCGGAGTTGCAGTGGCTTTTTTATGTCTTATAGTACAATTTTTCCTTTTTGGATTTGGAGGAATAACAACATTAGGTGCAAATACTTTAACTATTGGTATAGCACTGAGTTTTTCAACTTATATATTTTATAAATTCACTTTAGAACTTAACGAGAGTTTAAGTGTTTTTTCCGGCACTTTAATGGGAATAGTTATCGCTACTTTAACTCAGGTAATGATTTTAATGTCAGCAGGGGTAGCAACTTTAGAAATGTTAATGGCCACACTGATACCGTTCTATTTGTTTATTGGAGTAATTGAAGGAGCTACTAATGTTTTTATAGTTTCTTTCATTGCCAAAGTAAAACCGGAACTATTAAAATTAAACAAAATTTAGGAGGATAATAATATGAAAATAAAATCAATTTTTATATTGATAATTTTTTTAGGGATGATTGTACCTGTAAGTGCTCATGGAATACACGTCACTCCCGATTCAGCCACAATGATTGTTATTGGAGATAATTCAAGTGGAATATTAGCTAAAAAATTAGTTGATGAATTAAGATTAAATGTTACTGTCTATAACTTCAAATCAGATGCTGATGTTTCACATGAACTGGAACATGCACTGGGAAATCCCGATAAAAAGATTCTGGCAATAGCTTATCAAGACACGGTTAACGAATTTTTATCCAAGAACCCGGATGTATCAAATAGAATATTTGTATCTTCTGCCAGTGAAAATGATATTAAAAATGGTTTAATCCTGTTAAATACAACAAAATCAAAGAATGAAAATACAGGATGGTTTTTAACACCATTCTTGGCTGGTATTCTGGTAGGGGCCATGATCGGCCTGTCATTTGGAACTTTCTGGATGAAAAGGAAAATTTCATAGAGGTTTGAGTAATTATTGGATTTCTTTAATGAGAACACTTTATTATTACTTTTTAATTTATTTTTAGGAGTTTTCAACTGATTTAGTAATAATAATAAGTATTAATTTTTGATTAATATTTAAAGGTTTGCTTAACGTTGTTTATAGTCCTATTTTCACTTAATTCTAATGTAATTGAATTTTTTTTATAAATATCCATAAATAATCTGGAATATTTGAGTATAAATAGTGTATATATGCTTTATTTACAATAATAATTTATTTAACCTCTTATAAAATTTAATGTTAGTTAATAACAGATTATATTGATTTTAAACTATTTTAATGATCTTGAATAGTCAGTATTAAAAAATAAGGACTATTCAAACGAAAATTATTAATTATGGTCTTTTTTTATTACTAAAACGTTGGATTTTGGCTTTAAAGTAATAATAAAAAAGTAATAAAAACTATTAAATATCAGTAATTTTTAAAATCCTTTTATAAACAAAAAGGAGGTGAAAAAATGAGAAGACAAGTGATTTTACTAATAATGACATTTGTTTTTGCACTGCTTCTTTGTGGATCAGTTTCAGCAGAAAATACTACAACAGGAGGTGAAACTGGAGGCACAATAGATCAGATAACTGAAACTGTCGGATCATCACAGGAAAAAACATCAGATAGTTCAGATCAAGGAACAGAAGATTACAAAGCTCATTCCAGCTCATATGAAGCTCAAAACGATTCAGGAGGACTTGTTGATCCAAAGGTTCTTGTCATACATTCTTCAACTAGTACAAAAATGACCAACGACGCAGCCAGACAGATAATGGATTTGATAAACCCCTCACAGCCGGGATACGATCCAAATAACCCTGAAACATGGCTTGTCAGTTTCGATGTCAGGACCACAACTCAGATTGGGGCAATGGATCCAGAAGAACTTAAAAAGCTCATTGAAGAGGCAGACATTATAATCAGTGAATGGCTTTTTGAACCGGGTTTGAGCAATTTTAGAAATATAATTGATAATAACCCCGGTATATTAACCAATAAGCCTAACAAAATGTTCATCACACTGGAAAGCCAGCCCGAGCTAACCAAATTAAGTCAGATAAATGGAAACCTTCTATTTGATGGGATACCTGATTCAGTTATTGGAGATACAAATACTCGAAATACAATCCTGCTTGACCTTAAAAACAACAACATATCCAGGCTAAACAATTATAAAGCAACGTACCCCCAATTAGCACTATGGATTGATTTAGGACTGTATTATACATCTAAAGGAACAGAAAATTACAATAACCAGTTCAAATTAGCTTTAAAAACTTTCACTGAACTGAACGGAGGTACATGGCCTTCTGAGTGGAATCCACAGCCCCATATAACCTTACCCAAAGAAACCATTTTCAGAAATGGAGAAATCTTTACAAGCCTGGAAGAATATTTCGCTAAATATCCGCTTGATCCTTCCAAGCCCACAGTGGGAATAGCAGAACTGGATAGCACTATGATAGCAGGTAACATGGACCATTTTGAAAGCCTTATAAAAGAACTTGTAGCTAAAGGTTTCAATGTTATACCTGTTGTAGGGGCATATTCCGGAAAACAGGAAAA
Organism: Methanobacterium sp. UBA176; assembly: GCA_002505765.1. Lineage (GTDB taxonomy): Archaea > Methanobacteriota > Methanobacteria > Methanobacteriales > Methanobacteriaceae > Methanobacterium_D. The sequence goes on from DAVZ01000043.1 coordinate 17,462, forward strand.
TTTACCTTTAAATATTTACTCAGCAATGGTTAAATATTTTGTTTACGACCCTGAAAAAGACAGTCGTGAAACAGTTAATCACATAGTCACCACTACAGAATACGAGACAAACCGAAAAAAGTACAGTTACAGGATAGATGCTCTCCTGAGCCTGTATCACTTCTCATTAGGTTCAGGATTTTTAGATGAAACTAATGCTTTACTTCAAAACATGAATGTTCCAGTATTCCGTACAATGACCTCAACCAAGCGAACAGAGGGCGAATGGCTTGCATCAGACGATGGACTGCTCTGGAGCGATACTTACTACCAGATAGCTATACCAGAAACTCAAGGAATAATCGAACCTATTCTTATTGCCACCACAGAAAAAGAAATAGATCCATTAACCGGTGCCGAACTTGTAAGCTACAAACCAGTACCTGACCGAATAGAAAAATTAGTTGATAGAGTATATAACTGGACTTTACTGAAATATCTTGAAAACAGTGAAAAAAAAATAGCTCTGGTTTATTATAACTACCCACCAGGCACATCAACCATAGGGGCAAGCTATCTTAATGTTCCAAAAAGCATACTAATGATCCTGAATATCTTGAAAAATGAAGGATACTCCATAGAAAACATTCCTGCAGATGCTGACCAGCTGCTGGAACTCATGTTTGAAAGAGGTATAAATGTTGCTAACTGGGCACCAGGCGTCCTTGAAGAGATGGCAAACAACCCATATGTGATCTTATGGGATGTAGAGGAATACAAAGCATGGTTTGCAACACTACATCCTGTAGCCAGAAAACAGGTAACAGAAGGTCCTGTCGGATACATTGAAGAAATAACCAGAATAGGAGCAGAGTACTACCACAACAGAAGCGATGAAACTGCAAGGGATGCTGCGCTGAAAACTATTGAAACATGGACTAAAGAAATGATAAGTCTTGCAGAAACCAATCCAGAAAAATCAACCCAGGCAATTCAGCATATCAATGCCATGAGCAAAGCTCTAATAAATGTTATTAACAACATTAACCTGGATGAATCATGGAACAGTTTTTACGCAGCCAAAAGTGCTTTCATGCTCCTGGCCATACCAGGCATGACAGGATGGGGAGAAGCACCCGGCAACATCATGACAATTAAAAAGAATGGTAAAGACTACATTGTAATTCCTGGGATTTATTTCGGCAACATATTCATTGGCCCAGAACCTCAAAGGGGATGGGAAGGTGATGCCAGTAAATTCTACCACAGTACAATCGTGCCACCGCCACATAATTATCTGGCATGGTATGCATGGGTAAATAACGAATTTAATGCTAACGCCCAGATTCATCTGGGAAGACATGCTACATTTGAATGGCTGCCCAGAAAACAGGTTGCACTTACAAGCTTCGATTACTCAGATATCATGGTAGCTTCAACACCTTCACTATATGTATACATCGTTGATGGTGTGGGTGAAGGAATGCAGGCTAAAAGAAGGGGGTCATCCGTCATTATAAGCCACTTAACACCACCAATGAAGATGGTGACTTCCCTATACGGCGAATTTGTAGAACTAAAAGGATTGGTGGAAGATTACGAAAAAACACTGGATGATAATCCTTTAAAACATGAATACAAAGAAGCAATAAAGGAATTAATTAAAAAACTCAACTTACAGGTGGACCTTGGAATAGAAGACGTGGACAACTTAACTGATGATGACATCGACGAACTTCATCAATACCTCATGATTCTACAGCAAACAATTATGTCATTTGGTCTGCATACATTCGGCCAATCATGGAATGATAGCGAAATAGTAATGCTTGCAACTACAATGGTATCTGCAGATGGAGGTGCATCAGATCCGTCACTGCACAGATTACTGGCTCAGGAAAAAGGCTGGGACTATGATCATCTAACCATAGATCAGGCTGAAGAGTTAGTTAATTTAGCACAGCAATGGATTTACAGTGTCTTTACTGGAACAAAAACCGTTGGAGAATTAACTGCAAATACAGCATTACAGAATAAATTACTGGAAGCTGTTGGTTATGCAAATGACATTAAAGAAAGCTTTAATTCAGAACTTGGTGCCCTTATAAACGGCCTTAATGGAGGTTATATTAGCCCTTCATCAGGTAATGACCCTATACGAAACCCAGATGCAATACCTACAGGTAAAAATTTCTACGCCCTTGCCGAAAATCAAATGCCAACTAAAGTAGCATGGGCTTTAGGTAAAAAACTTGCCGACATGGCATTGGCTCAGCTGGATACATTACCAGAAAAGGTGGCCGCAGTGGTATGGTGCGTAGAGACATCAAGAGATGACGGAACAATGGTTTCATTTGTACTCAGGATGCTGGGTATAGAACCTACGTGGTTAAGCAGTGGTTCAGTTAGTAGAATGGTTGCAACACCATTAACAACATTACTGGCAGATTTAAACACAATCCGAGAATCTAAAGGTCTTGAACCATTAACTGAAAGACCCAGAATAGATGTTGTGGTGACAACCAGTGGTTTATTCAGAGACCTATTCCCACGACTTCTTGTCAATATAGATCGTTCCTACAGAGTGGCACTTGCAGCATCATATAACACCATAATATCTGAATACCCTGAATTAAAGCAATCTCTGGACTATGTTTTAGAAACTTTAGTAGCAGCAAGTTACACCAATTTCAAAGGAAATGATCCTATCAGCCAGAACAACGTGGCTAAATACTGGATAGAGCTAACCAAACTCTATCTAAATCAGGGTTTATCTGCAGAAGACGCTGGAGAATTTGGAATAACCAGGATTTTCGCCCCTCCAGTGGGTGATTATGGTGCTGGGGTAAACAAACCAATTGGACAGCCGTGGACATGGGAAACCAGAAACGAAGTAGCAGATGTTTATATAAATCGGATGAGTAACGTCTACTCTGAAAGAAATTGGGGCCAATCGTACCCTGATTTATTTAAAGAGTTATTGAAAGGAATTGGTACAGCTTACCACAGTCGAAGTACTAACCTTTACGGTGTTTTTGATAACGACGACTACTTTGACTACTTTGGTGGACTTTCAATGGCCATAGAAAGAGTGAACGGTAAAGCACCAGATCTAAACGTCCTCTATTATGCAAATCCTGCTAATCCTCAGGTAACACCTCTTCAACAGTTCATGTTGAGAGAGCTTAGAACCCGATACTTCAACCCGGAATGGATTCAGGGTATGATGAAAGAAGGTTACAGCGGAGCTCGACAGATTTCTCAAAAATTTGCAGAAAACTTATGGGGATGGCAGGTTACTAATCCAAACCTCATTGGAGGATATATGTGGGATGAATTAGTGGACATATATCTTAACGACAAATACAAAATCGGTGTTACTGAATGGTTTTCAAGCGGCAATCAAGTATACCCAATGATTAATTTCATGGGTACTATGCTAACAGCAGCTCATAAATCCAATGACGGAACAGGAAAGCCTTACTGGCAGGCAAATACAGGTACTATTCGCCAGATAGTCAACTCATGGGCTTCTCTTATACATCAACATGGGGTTACCTGTGACCATCACGTCTGTGGTGATATGGTAATGGTGGAATGGGCCATGCAGTACATGGAAGGCAATATGCTTTCACAGTTTAAGCAAGTGATGTATAAAGCAACCAGAAATGCAAAATTTGCAACAGGTGCATCCGATACACCAGGTACTCCGGGCACTAATCCTGGAACTCCTGGTTTTAATCCTGGAACCACTCCGGGCACTAATTATGGTTCTAATCCTGGAACTCCAGACCAAACTTCAACTGGTGGATCTACTTCACAGTCCAGTGCTTCTTCAGCAGGTCAGACAAGTTCTGCTGGTGCTGATTCCGGTCAAGCACAGCAGGAGTCAGGAGAAACAGGTGAAGAGGGACAAAGAGCTTACGAAGTAGCTAAAACTGAACCTGGCGTATCAAGTGAAACACCATTTGTTGCATACGCTGTGGTTGGTTTAGCTGCCATACTACTGCTTCTGGGAGCAGGATTCTACTTTGGGCCTGGCCGCAAAAAATAAAATTCCCCTTTTGCTTGAAAATTCTATGAATTTTCGGCACCCCAAACACGAAAGTGTTTGAGGGTTTCATTTTTTTTTGAAATTTAAAAATCAAATAAATATCTAAACTAATTTAAAAAAAAGTTAAACACAATTCCAACTTATGAATAATTGAATTAACTAATGAAAAGAAATTAGATTAAATATATTTGAAATAATCATTTTTATTCTGAATTATTTATTAAAATAGAATTGGAATCTGATTAATCAGATCCCTTGACATCTTCTTTGGGAGTAAGGAGGTTCACGTAGACCCACTTTGATGTCTATTATTTTTTTCACCGTAATAATGGATTGTTTTAATTCATATATAAACTTTACTTTAATTTTATTAAAATAAACTTGAAAAAATCGATAGTTTTAAATATCATATATACTTGAATTTTATTCAAGTATACTTGAATAAGGAGTATACGTATTAAATTTAACGGAGGTGAAAAATTGAGAAGACAAGTGATTTTACTAATAACAACAATTGTTTTCGTGCTGGCTCTATGCGGGGTAGTGGCAGCAGAAGATTCACAGGGAGGTGTTGAAACAGGGGAAATTCAGATAGATGATTCAAATACAGGCTTAACTCTGCATTCTAGCACTATATCACAAACTGTTAATCCTGAAATCAAGTTGAATATTAATTTAGAGCATCCTGAAGCTCTTTCAGGAGACAAACTACCAACAGTAACAGTTAAAGATATAGAAGGAAACTCCATAAATGAAACAACAATCACAAAAACAGGAAATATTCAATACAAAATTAATTTCCTCAGCAATAAAACCAGTTTTAACCTTACAATAAGTGCACTGGGACATGTAACTCAAACTGTGAACTTAAATGTTTCACAAAAAGACCCAAATGACCCAACACTTTACGGCGTAGCCACAGTAAACCTAAAAGCCTACAACCTGATGATCATAAGCAGTACAGACAGTTATTCCAAAGCATTTGTAGAATCCTACAAACAGCTCAAAAATCAAGGATACTACTATAACCTGCATTATTTCAGCACATCAGAATTAAGTTCTGATGATCCGCAAATTAAACAGAGAATGAACGCAGCAGCAAGTAAAGCCGATATAATAGTTATTCAGATGATCAGTGGTCCAGATAATGTACTGAGGATAAAAAAACTGATCGAAAATACTACCGCTCAAAAAATTCTAGCAATCAGATGCGGGGTAGCATTTTTTGATGATTATCGCTTTGATTCAAACGATACCATAACCCGTGAGTACTGGGCTCAGGGTGCACAGGAAAATATCCGTAGATTTCAGTTATATGTTCTAAATTCTGTAGGTATGAGATTAAAAGATGGAGAAGACTTATCTGTTGTTAAATGGCAAGATCAGTGGATATACCATCCAGATGCTCCAGTAAACATGTTTAAAACATGGGATGAGTACATTAACTGGTACCAAAATCATGCCACATATACTAAAAATGCACCATGGGTTGGAATTGTGGCCTATGATTCCAGTTTTAAGGGAGATAACCATGAAATGCATGTGGCTATTCTTAGGAGTTTGGAAAGTAAAGGACTGAATGTATTACTGACATTTGCCAATGCACAGGGGCGAATAAATATCATAGATATGTATTTCAAAAACAGAAATACTACTCGAATTGATGCTTTGATAACGTGTGTTGGTTTCAATTATGTTTCTGGAGTTACAAAAGGAGTTGAAATTTTTAGAGATCTCAATGTACCTGTATTTGCACCAGTATATTCCTCTAATCTTGAGGAGTGGCTTAAAAGTTCCTATGGAATGGTAAGTGAATTACACTGGCAGATTGCTCAACCCGAAATTGATGGCCGAATAGAACCTATTATAATGGGTGGTAAAGAAAGTGCAGAAATAGATCCAGAAACTGGAATTATGGTTGTACGCTTTAAACCCATACCTGAAAGGATAGAAAGAATAACTGAAAGAGTCAGTAACTGGATAGCATTACGACAAATGGATAATTTCGACAAGAAAATAGCTCTTCTGTACTACAATATAGGTGGTGGAAAGGATGGCGTATCTGCTTCCTATCTTGATGTAGTGGCAAGTGTTGAAAATATTTTAAAAGCCCTAAAAGAAGACGGCTACAATATACCTGTAAACTATTCAGCAGGTGACATAGTTAATTTGATGCTCACTGCAGGTAATAATGTGGGTTCTTGGGCTCCTGGTGAACTGGAAAAAGTAGTTACAGCAGGTGCTATAACCATACCCATCAGCGAATACCTTACATGGTTCCAGACATTACCTGGGGCACTTCAAGAACAGGTTTTAGCTGAATGGGGACCAGCACCTGGAAACGTCATGATACACCAGGACCAAATTGTTATCCCTGGAATTATGCTGGGCAACGTGTTTTTAGGTCCGCAGCCAATGCGTGGTTGGGGTGAAGACCCTGAAAAAATCAGGCATTCTACAACTCTTCCTCCACATCATCAGTATATTGCATTCTACATGTGGCTCCAGAACCAATTTAATGCAGTTATACACCTGGGAACACACGGAACCCTTGAATGGTTACCAGGAAGAAGTGTAGGATTGGGCGGTGATGACTGGCCAGATATTCTGCTTGGTAATATACCAAATATTAATCCATACATAGTAGAAAATCCTGGAGAAGGTACACAGGCCAAAAGGCGGGGATATGCTGTAATAATTGATCATATGATTCCTCCAATGATACCATCAGAGCTCTATGGAGAACTGGCGGATCTTAATGACCTTATAAGTAGCTATCATACTTCTCTGGATCCCCAGAGAAAAGAAGTCTTAAAAAACCAAATTTTTAAGATGATTTTGAAGCTGGATATTCATAGAGACCTGAATCTGGATATGGAAAATACTCCATTCAATGAAATTGTACATGAAGTTGAACATTATCTGGAGGATCTTACTGAATCAATGATACCCTATGGTCTTCATATATTTGGAGTTGGAATTTCCAGTGAATTGCTTGATCAGATGATTGAATCAATCGTAAGCTTTGATCCTGCTAAAAGAGATAATTCTGCTTTCAAAGAAGAACTAAGGAAAAATCTTATTAAAAACTTTGAAATTCAAAACTTAATGGCAGCCTTAAGAGGTGAGTTTATATCTCCAGGCCTATCAGGAAGTCCCATAAGGAAACCTGATGTTTTACCTACTGGAATGAACTTTTATTCATTCGATCCCCGTTCTGCTCCAGATACAGGAGCATGGGATTTAGGTAAGAAAATGGCTGACGATCTCATAGAATCATTCTACAACGAAAAGGGTTACTATCCACAAAGTGTAGGTGTGGTTTTATGGTCTATAGAGACTATGCGTACTAACGGGCAGAGTATAGCAATGATACTTCGTCTGATGGGACTGGAACCCTCCTGGAGTTCCGGACGTTTAACAGGATTTAATGTTACTTCTCTAGAAAAGCTGGGCCGACCCCGAATTGATGTAACTGTATCTATAAGCGGTCTTTTCCGCGATACTTTCTCCTACACTATCGAAATGCTGGATGATGCTTTCCGTCTGATCGCTAGTTTAAATGAGAGTAATGTAGATAATTACATACGTAAACACTACATGGAAGATCTAAATAAGTACTTAAACCAGGGACTAAGCCATGAACAGGCAGAAAATTTGGCTATAGCCCGAATATTTGGTCCTGCTCCTGAATCATATGGAACTGGATTAAGTGAACTGGTTACTACTACCACTGGATGGGAGGACAGAACAGATCTGGTGGACACCTATCTTAATCGAATGTCCTACTACTACGGTAGAAATCAGTTTGCAGTTAGTGGTCTGGAATCCTTTAAAAACCAGTTAACTAGGATAGATGCTACAGTTCAGGTTCGTGATGGCTTATATGGCGTACTTGATAATGATGATGTGGTGCAATATCTTGGGGGATTGACAATGGCAGCAAAATCACTTTCAGGTAGGGAAGTGAATATCTACACTGCCAACAGTCGAACCCTAAACGTCCGAATTGAGAGCTTATCTCTTTTCCTTAGTACCGAACTTAGAACCAGGGTCTTCAACCCCAAATGGGCAGAAGGACTACTAAAAAATGGATTTTCAGGAGCTAATACTATAAATAAACACGTGGAAAATCTGTTTATATGGAACGCAATTTCACCGAAATCTGTAGAGAAATGGATGTGGCAGCAGGTTGCTGAACACTTTGTGTTCAATTCACAGATGAGAAGTCAGCTGATTCAGGCCAATCCACATGCATTTAAGTCAATAGCTGCATGGGCTCTTGAAGCTGCAAGAAGAGGAATGTGGAATGCAGATAGTGCCACACTTACTGCTCTGTCTGACATCTACATTCAAGCAAATATTGAATATGGTGTTACATGCTGTCATCATACCTGTGCTAACATGGCTTTCAATCAGTTTGTTGCTATGAGTTCTTCTTCAAGTTTAAACCAGCTTCAACAGTTTGCTGATACTATATTTAAAGCTACAGGAAAATCTGTGACAGTAGGAACTCAGGGAACACCTTCACAGCCAACCACTGGAAGTGTAAGTACAGGTGGGCAAAGTGATTCTTCGGCAGGTGAAAATGCTGCATCTGGTAAACAAAGTGAGGAGCAATCTGCATCACAATCAGAAGCATCACAATCACCAGGTTCAGAAGGATCGCAAGAAGCATATGAAGTAACAAAAGTCAGCGAAGGTTCTGGCCAGTCCAATACACCCGCAGTCGCAATAGTAGGAGTTGTACTTCTCTTATGCTTGGTTGGTGTGGGATACTTCAGAGCAGACATTTTAAGCCTTTTAGGGTTTACCAAAAAATAAAATTTCCCTATTTTTTTATTTTTTTTTAAATAGGGCTTTAATTGATATTTTAAATTTAAAATATGGTTCGTTCAGATTGAAGTAATAAAAATATGGTTTAATACCGCTAGAAAGTAATAATTATGCTTTAAGTATTACAAATAAGCCCAAATAAAACCAGAAAGTAATAATAAGCATTAAATAGAAAGTATTATATAATGAAAAAAAGCAAAAATTGGATTGATTATTATGTTAGAGTTATTATGGCAACTGGGAATATTATCTGCAGTTCTTGTCTTCGGATTAAAAATAGGGCTTGCAATGGGATTTGCTGGGCTTTCAAAGAAAGCTGCAGCAGGTGTAGTAGCAGGATACGGTGCAGGAATATTCATCCTGACATTTTTAATTTCAGGATACACTGATATAGTTTATAAAGTTGTTTATGACTATAATTTTGCTATATTCACAGTTATGGCGCTTGTTATCATATATGCAGGTTTCCACACCATTAGAGAATGGAAGGT
>DAVZ01000024.1 GCA_002505765.1 Methanobacterium sp. UBA176
AAAATCTGTCAATAATACCCGATTTTTGCACAGGCTTCGATTTTTTTATTCGCATGTCCAGGTTTATGGGGCCCAAAAAAAAAAAATTTTTGTTAGCCCTGATTTCATTTCTTCTCCTAAACAGGATTTATATATTAAAGGAAAAAAAATTTGACAAAAAAAAATTTCCATCCTCCCAAAAACTTTACAGTCCCATATTTTTTAATAAGAGAAATTCTAATGTATTTAAAATAAAGAATGAATCTGGGACTATTTCACGGTTTTAATTGAAGAAATGACTTCCCCAATTTTTTCTTCAAATTTAAGGTCTTTTAAAACATCTAAAATCTGTTCTAAATCTGCATTTGTTTCAGGATATTTAGGAACTGCGGTACAGTCTGCAGAAGGAAGGATAGAAATTTCAAAGGTTCCAATTTTCTTTCCTATATCCTCAATTTCTACCTTGTCAAGGCCAATTAGAGGGCTTAAAACTGGCATTTTAGTGACATACCTTGTTGCAAGTAAATTGGGGAGCGTTTGGGAAGCTACCTGTCCCAGACTACTTCCATCAACAATAGCAAGCGCCCCTTCTTTTTTAGCAATCTCTTCGGCTATTCTGTACATTCCTGTTTTACATAGTACACAGGTAAGGCGAACAGGGACAACTTCCATGCATTTTTTGAGATATTGTCCGTATTGGGCCTGGATAAACTTTAATTTAGATGGGGAATATTCATCAAGCTTTTCAATAATTTTAAGCACTTTTTCATTGGATCTGGAAGTATATGGATAGTTGTTAAAATTAAGCACAATAACTTCACAGCCCCTTTTCATCATTAAAAAAGCGGCAACAGGAGAATCAATACCGCCAGATACAAGTGCAATTACCTTTCCCTGAGTTCCAACGGGAAGACCACCTAGTCCTGGGATTTTTTCATGGAAAATATAGGTTTTATCATCTCTAACTTCTACAAAAAGTTCAAAATCAGGATTACTTAAATTAACAGGAGCTTTGGTATTTTTAATTACTACTGAGCCACAAAAACCAGCCATTTCTTGACTTGTAAAATCATGATTTCCTACTCTGCGACACCTCACTGCAAATGGTTTTTCAGAAGAAAATGAACCTTCAAAAACCAGGTTGTTTATGTATTCATTAACCTTTTGTTCTATACAACCATAATCAGTTTTTGTGGATACTGCAGGAGAAAAAGAAACTATCCCTATTGTTTTATTTAACACGTGGACTGCTTCATCAAAATTTTGGGAGTGTAAAAATATTCTTCCCTGATAAATCTCTATTTTACAGTTTAATTTGTTTTTTATATTTTTAATTAATTTATTTTCAAATCTACGCCTTACTTTTGGACTTTTAACACCAATTTCTCCGTATCTTACAATTATAAGTTCGTAGTCCATTTAAAAAACTCCATGTTAATCTAGAATTTAATACTGATCCTTTTTATCTTATATTTTTTTATTAATTGAACGTTTTTAAGTAATTTATCAAATTAAAATGTAAATTCTAAATGGCAAGATTTCAACGCTTAAAATGAATAGAAATTGATAATTCCAATCATTTTTAGATATTTATGCTCCCGAAAGACCTTTACCTATATCAGCAATTAAATCTTCTGCATCTTCAAGCCCAATGGATAATCTAATGAGATCATCAGTTATCCCTGCATTTTTACGTCCTTCTTCACCCATTGAGGCATGACTCATTGTTGCAGCATGCTCTACAAGCGAATCTGCACCACCAAGAGATTCTGCAAGTGAAAATAACTCTAAACCATTAAGAAAAGATCTGATATCACCTTTAAGTTTAAATGAAACCACTCCACCGAATCCATTCATCTGTTTTTTGGCAATTTCATGTCCTTTATGGGATGGAAGACCGGGATAGAATACTTCATTAACTTTTGGATGATCCTGCAGGTATTCAGCAACAGCTATGGCATTTGCAGCATGTTTTTCCATTCTAAGTGGTAGTGTTTTAATACCCCTTAAAATGAGCCATGCATCAAAAGGTGCTTCGCCAGTTCCAAGCCCATTTAGTTGAAAATGGACTTTTTCTTTAAGTTCATCTGTTGTGGTTATTACAGCCCCTCCAATAACGTCGCAGTGCCCGTTCAGGTATTTTGTCGTGGAGTGCATCACAAGGTCAATTCCAAAGTCAACTGGCTTTAAAAAATACGGGCTTGAAAATGTGTTATCTGTAACTGTAAGTATGTCTTGCTCTCTTGCAATTTTTGAGATCATTTCAAGATCTGTAATATTAAGTAAAGGATTTGACGGGGTTTCTGTCCATATCAGCATGGTATTTGGTTTAATTGCATCCTGAATTTTTTCCTCATCATCAAGCCTTAAAAATGTAAATTCAAGCCCAAACCTGGTCATTATCTCCGAAAAGAGCCTGTAAGTTCCGCCATAGCAGTCATCACAGACTATTACATGATCACCTGCTTTTAGGATATGTATTATTGTTGTAATTGCAGCCATTCCGCTTGAAAAGGCAAATCCTGCATTACCTCCCTCAAGTTCTGCAAGAGCATCCTCTAAGGCTTTCCTTGTAGGATTACTTGTCCTTGTGTAATCATGTTCTTTGGGCTTCCCATAGTCATCAAAGACGAATGTGGAAGTCTGCCATATCGGAGTTGTGATTGCACCCGTTGCAGGGCACGGTTCTCTTCCAGAGTGGACCGATTTTGTATTGAACTTCATATTTAACCTCTTTAACTTATTTAAGTACAAATATCATTCTTTTTCTATAGTTTTCATATATTAACAATTGTTATATAACAATAGTTATAAATGTTTTTCGGTTCAATGATGTAACTTAATGTACTGTGGAATATCCCTTCAACAGCCACCCGTTCAGGTGTTGGTTCAAAATGATGTAACTTAATGTACTATGACATATAAATTAAAGCACTAAACCTTGCAGAAAACATGATAATATAGGGAGCAATTAATTCTTCCGCAATCAAAAAACCAAGTATATTGGCGGATCCAACTATTTCCTTTAAAATTGGTCCTCCAATAACCACCACACCTAAAATAACAATGAAGTATCCAATAAATAATTTCTTTAAACCTATTTTTCTAATTTTTCTGAATATTTCTCCCAATCTAAAGGCTTCTTTAAATGATCCGCCTTTAAACGCCATGTGGGGGATGGCAACTGTAAAAATTATGTGCGACATGAATCCGAGAAGAATTGAAGCAATTAAAAATAATAATGCAACTTCATCACTTATCGCGGGAATTCCCAAATATATTTGGGGAAAAGTGTCATCTAAAACAGCTAAGAAAAGAATAAATGGCACTGAAAAGTAAATGGCTAATATAATTATTTCATAGATGCCGTGTTTAAACATATGAATAAAATTATTCAATTCAGGAGGATTTTCAGACCCCAGTATGCTTTCTTCAATAATTTTAAAAGGGTAGCCTGCAATTAGTATTAAAAAAAGAGTCCCAATAACAAGGAAAGAAAATATGGAAATTAAAAAGCCTGCATGGCCCAAAAAATCATCTAAAAAAATATAATTGTAATGATCCCCCAGAAGTAAACTGCTTAATAAAATTAAGAAACCAAACAAAAGTAATTGTTTTAAGCCAGAAAATGGATATTTAGCGGCATCAAATAGCATTTCACTTATTTCCATATACTTTACATCCCAATATAATTAGATCAATTTATATAATGCTTTATTGTAGTTTATAATGCTTAAATGTTAGGATAAATCAATAAAATTATTATTTGACATTAAATCTCTTTAAAATAAAATTTATTTAAAAAAAGATGGATTTATAATTTATTCAATCGATAAAAAAGAAAATAAATAATAAAATCACTTTAATCATGCAAACATGTGTTTTGGCTCGTTTTTTTCATTTTTATGCAATTTCAGAGCATATTCCATATGTTCCCATGTCACGCTGCCCATATCATCTGAGATTGCCTTATGAAGGGCCGTTTTTAACAATTTTTCTTTTATGTCTCTTCCAGACATTCCTTTACTTGCATTTACTAATCTTTTGATATCCACATATACTTTAAGGGGCATGGTTTTAATATAATTTTCAAGCATAATTTGTCTTTGCTCACCATTTGGAATCTCAAATTCAATTTCCTCTTCAAAACGACTTCTTACAGCAAAATCAAGTAGGTGGGGATTATTTGTTGCTCCTATTGTTACAACTCCATAGTTCTGGTCTATTCCATCCATTTCAGTAAGAAGAGCATTTACAACCTCTGAAACGTCTCCACGAAGTGACTGATATTTTCGATCAAGCCCTATTGCGTCCATTTCGTCAATAAATACTACTGAGGGGGATGATTGAGCTGCAGCCTCAAAAAGTTCATGTATCTGTCTTGCACCATCACCAACATGCTCTCCTATAAGTCTTGTTGCTTTTACAAGAAAGAGAGGAACTTTAAGTTCATTGGTAAGTGACTTTGCAAGCATTGTTTTACCTGTACCTGGTTCCCCATGGAAGAGAACATTACGGGGTGCCCATTCTTTGAATTTCTCTGGATCCTGCAGATATTTCATTATTATTTTACATTTTGTTTTGGCACGTTCCTGACCTACAACATCATCCATTTTAAGATCGCTTTCAATTTTCTTGAATTCTCTATTTTCTTCATTTTCAATTAAAACAATGGAAGTATTTGCTGTTATCTGGGAGTTATTGGGATGCGCCTTTATGATTTTAAATGCATAATCAGGCAGCAGCTTTTGATCAAAAAGAAAAGAACCTTCATAGACAGTGTACCCTTCCCACTGTTCCCTTGCATAAAGCTCAAAAAGCTCCTTGTCAAATATCTCTATTTTAGGATTTTCAACAAGATTACAAAGGAAAGGATAACCAATGGATTGTAATGCGACTAATTTGGCTTCTTTCTTAGTTCCGCCTGTGTTTTTGGTTGCTTTTTTCTCTATAATATATGAATCAGGTGCCATATTGCTAAGTTTCACTAATACACCATCCAGTGTTGATTATATAATTAAAATCTAAAAATTTAAACATGCAAAAAATTTCATTTTTTGCTGAAACGAAATATAATTTCGTATATTTCAAAAGTCGTAGGTAAATAATTTTATTTTTATACATTTTCTAATTATCATATATACTATTATTGATAAAAACTTTACCATTATTTTAAAATTCTATAAAAAGGTTAATATTCCTAAATTAAACACTTAATAAACTAAATAATAAAATAAGATTACTATATCGCTATAATGACATAAAAATCAATTAACTGGAATGTTAATTATTTATTATTTCCAATTTTCAGGTATTCTTTCTTCATTTCTCTTGAATCTATGTCCAGATAGGGGGTTTCACAGATAAAAGTGATATTATAACCATTTTCGAAGACCAGTTCAAGTAGAGGAATAAGAGGGGGCCCAAAATTTTCATCTGCAAGCACGTGATGTTTCTTCTCACCATTAACAGTGTATTCAATCTTTGTAAAATGAGAATGAAATGTGAAAAGCCCTAATTCTGCTTCTAATTTACCAAAAATTTTTGCATAATCTTCTTTAGTTTTAATACTCCCTCCAGAGCGAGCATGTATATGTGCAAAATCCACAGTCGGGGCAAAATTATCAAATGTCTGACATATATCTATTATTTCATCAAGGGAGCCAATTTGCGATTTTTTACCGGTTGTTTCAGGTGCAAATGTGTAATTTTTAATTCCATCATTTTCAACTTTTTCTAAAAGTTTAGAAATAGATTCTTTAGTCCTTTTCATGGCCTCTTCAGGGGAATATTTAGTATAAAAACCCATATGGAAGACAGTTCTGTAGGAATTCATCCATTCTCCTGCTTTTGCAGACTGAAGGAGTCTTATAATCGATTTTTTAATAACATCTTCTTTCTGGGAGCATAAATTTATGTAATAAGGTGCATGCATTGAAACAAGGATACCATTTTTCTCTGCATTAAGTGCAAGTTCCAGTGCAGATTGTTTTGAGATTCTTACACCGTATGTGGCCTGATATTCAAAGGCATCAAGCCCAATTTCTTTAATATAATCGCATACTTGTGTTGTTCTGCCTTTATATCCAATAGGTCTTCCTGCAGGGCCAAATCTTACTTCTGATCTCATTTAATCACGATTAGATTTTAAAATTATAATTGAAGATGGATTTCATATCAATCTATTTCTAATATCGTACTTTTCTGATAATCTATCTGCTCTTTCCTTTAGTTCTCTTTGGTATTTTGGATCTGGATGGAACTTTTCTCCAAAAAGCTTTTTAGTTTTTTCTAAAAACTCAGGAAAATGTTTTTCAATTGCTTTATAATAAACAGTCTTGCAATCGTTAGGTTTATCTCCAAATAAAGTTAAACCAGCAGTTAAAATTGAGTCGGCACCGTAATTTTTGGCCATAACAACCATTTTTTCTATATGTTTTTCAGAATCAGATAAAAAAGGTAAAACAGGCATGAAACAAATTCCAGTTTTAAATCCTTCCTTTTTGAATTTTTGCAGCGTTTCTAGCCTTTCTTTTGGTGAAGGAGCATTGGGTTCAAATATTTTAGCCAGTTTTTCATCTGGAGTAGAGAAGGAAAAGGAAACTATGACTCCACCCTTTAATCTGGGTTTTAAATCGGGAGGTAGAATTGCATTTTCATTTATCTCCTTTAAAATATCCATGTCCCTTAAAACTAACGTGGATTTGGTTAAAATACTCACCGGAAATTTAAATCTTGCAATTATCTCCAGAAGTCTTCTTGTTAACTTTAATTCTTTTTCTAATTCGTTATATGGTTCTGTAGATGATGCAATGCCTATTATTCCATATTCTCCTTTTTTTACTCTTCTTTTTAGCTGTTTTTTCAAAACTTCTGCAGCATTTGACTTAATCTGAAGTCTTTGAACGGTATCTCCTCCATAATGGCTTCCCCGAATATAACAGTAAAGACAGTTAAAGGAGCATCCTGAATAAGGATTAAGTGAGTAATCTAATAAAAACCATGAGTCACGTTTTTTAGCTTTATTTAAAACTGATTTAACCTCAATTTCATTAATATTTTTTTTAAATTCTTCTTTTCCAAAAAATTCATTTAAAGTCGTATTTTTGTTAATTTTATCAGTCCATCCATGCCTTATCAAATAGAATTTTTAAGCTTAATTGATTCTTCTACCAGGATTTTAATGTATTCTGCATCAATTTCTGATTCATCTCTAATTTTTAAATGCCTCATTTTCTTTCCGGTACCTTCAAGCCGATTTTTAGGGTCTTTAAGTTCTGCACCTCGCCAGAATTCCAGATTAATATGGGCTTTGTGAATAAGAATTGCACATACATATCCATTTATTTCATAAACAAGATTATTCCATTTTATAACTTCATCCATATATGGAAACATATCTAAAATAAGATTCCGCAGTTTCTCTGCAAGTTCGCTCATTTCAGGACTGTATTTTTCTAAATATTCATCTATATTTACTCTTTCAGGCATTATTTTCACCCTGTAACTTAATATTCACAGATCGATATTTTTGTTGATATATTCCCTGGCTTCTTCAGGAGACTTTTCGGCAAATCTGTAACGTTTATGAACATCAATTATCTTATTGAGGGCTTATTTAATAAATTTTTTGTTTTCCCAATCTTTAAGAGCTGAAATAGTCTTTTAAGGCAACCTTTTTTATAACTAATCTGTCCTGCAATATGGATAATCATTTTCCCTACTCATTTACTTTCCTCGTTCTGCAATTCTTCTAAAATGGGTAATATATCCTCTGGATGGGGTTTTCCCTCTAAGCTCGATTCCGTTAATAATTATTCTACGTATTTCAGGGTCATTATCATGTAAAAAATTCTTTTGTAAATTTTAAAGTAGATTCATGATTTTTTTGGCTCATCTGCTTGAGTGCACCCACCATTGCATTTTTTACAACATATATTCATCATTTAGATCAATTTTTAGATATTTTTGAGAGTTTTTTGCATCTTCCTTTCCTATTTCGCTAAAATATAAACAGCATTTTGTCTAACCTTTTCGTGTTTTATAAAGGAGATTGTGCCACATTAATTATTAAATCTTTATGATTCTCATTTTCATGATAAACTTTTCCTAAAATCAGATATGTATTCTTGGATGTAAAAATCATCATCAGAGGCGTATTTAAGAATTTTTTCACCTTGATTAGATTCTAAATAATATTTTCATCTCCTGAACCAACTTTTGCCTTTCTTCATTTGAAAGATCATGGAAAACCAGTTTATCCCCCACCCTCAATTCATTTACATTATGCGTTCATAAATTATTTGTATATTCACCCCTTTGAACAACGTTATCAGGGATATAAGGAGAGAAGTCCCTTAGATTTTTGATTAAATAATCTTTTTTTGAAGGATTTACCAGGTAGAATCCTACAGTGGTATCTCCAAAGGCCACATTTTGTGGAGTATTCCATTTCCCCACCATTAACCACGCGTCAGGAATACGCTTAGCTATAACTATCCATTCAGGTTGTAAAATTGCTATTTCTGCGTTTTTTTGCTTTATCCAGTATTCCACTTCTGATTTGTTGTATTTGCCCTTTTCCATTAGATAATAAACCGGTTCTTTGCTTCCAAGACCGTAAATATCCAGTATATATGCATCTGAATAAAAGGACACTGCTCCTAAGTCATTTACAGCAATGGTTGAATTGTTGTAGTATTTAGCAACAAATTTTGCAGGATAAACATGACCAAAGTACCTATCATTTGTAGACTGCGGAGTCTCTTTTAATGACTCAAATCCTCTGGATTCAAGTGGAACACTTACAAGAGCAATTATGAGGATAAATGCGGACAATATAAAAACTATTCCCTGTATATTTTCTTTATTCAGTTTTTTATTCCTAAAAAATTTAAATTCTTTCAAATGGATTAATGATAATGATATGATAAATATTCCCAAAGCTATAAGATATGCATCGTATCTATAAAACCATCCAACTCCTGCAAAGAGGAAATTAATGGTTCCAAGCACAATTAAAACGATATTCATCACTAAAATCTCTTTTTTCATTTTTTCTTTAGCTATGTAATGAATTGAAATTGAATAAACAAAAATAAAAACAATATAAGCACATAAAAGTTGTAAAAAATGTATTTCTACTGGAATAAGTTCGATATTATGATTAGCTATTAGATAGGGGACTATACTTGCTTTTTCTTTTAGAATAATTGAATTTGGTAGGAAATACCAGCCTTTGGAAACTGATATAAGCCCATATATGATTAAAGGGATAATACCTGCTAATCCAAGGATTATGGAGTATAAATAGCGTTTATAAATAAAAAACAATGCACATACAATAGCCAGAAGGATTAATCCCTCATAACGAACAGTTGTAACTAATGGAGCTAATATTAAAAGATGTTTTTCATATAAACCGCATTTTTTCTCATTTTCTTGAAAGGAGATAAATTTAGCTGAAAGATATACAAACAAAATTACCAGAATTATCTGAAGTATATGTTCCATTCCAACAAATACAAGTGCAGGAAGGGGTGTAAATATTATCAGGGAAATTAGAACGGTTAAACTATAAAAATATGTAATATTATAGCGTTTTAATAATAAATAGACCATTGAAATAAGAATAATTGCAAATATTATATTAATTATTAAAGGAACAGCTACATTCACTCCAAATATAAAGTAAATACCTGATAAAAGAAGCGTATAGAGTGGAGAAGAGGTGCTTGAGCTGAATTCATACTTTGTTGCCCCCCATACGCCGTGTTGGGCGAAATTTTTGGCCATGGCCATGTGAATGTAAGGATCATCAAGAGCATAAACAAGGTTTCCTTCATTTTTTTCCAAAGAAATAACCAGTATTGCTGATACAAGTGCCAGGAATACCATTATTGATATAATTAAAGGCCAATTCTTTTTGATGATTTTCATCTTTACAATATTCTGGACATTAATCAACATTATCCCTTTCTTAATTATTAGTTTTATAAACTGCAGAATCAGGAAAATCAGCAACTAAAGTTAAAACATTATTTTTTTGATTTAGTTTTATTAGATTTAAATTTGATCCATCAGTATTGTTTTCCTTTTTAAAATATATTATAATTGCATTTTTTTCATTTTTAAATGTACTAATAAATTCTTTCTCATCTAATGGAATGCTTTTAACAGGCTTTTTTATCTTAAATTCTAAAATTTTAGGATGGTTACTGTATAATTTTGTATTTAACGGACTATTTTTTTGAACCCAACTGATCCCCTGATTATTTTTCCAGTAAGGTGAGTTTAAGTCTTTATTTGCGCCACTGATAGAATCTTCAACGAATTTAAATGAATTATTAAGCTGATATGAAGAGAAAAGTATCAAAAAAATACATAATATTAAAACTAACCATTTTTTAGAATTTTTTATTTTATAACAGTAGAAAAACAATGAAAATCCTGCTATTATCATAAAAGGATATATGGGGGAAAGTAAACGAGAATCTATGGGATCAAAGTTCCAAATTAACTTTATTGACAAAAGTATAGTAATATAAAAAAATATATAACATATTATGATATAATTTTTCTTTAAATATTTTAGAATAAATTCTCTATTTTTAAATGAATAAATAAACAATAAAATAAATGAAATACTGATAAATATGAAAAATATTAGGTTAAAATCATTTAAAAGTATGTGAGATGTTTTTTTAATAATAAAAATTAAAGCTTCATTACTTTTTCCTCGATTCATTCCTGAAAAATTTGAGGTAATGGTGATATTCCTATAAATCCAGAGGGATATTGGAAATAATGATAAAGATCCAAAAATAAATATATTATAGACAATTTTCTTTATCCGGGTTTTATTTTTACATATTATAACAATTATTCCTATAAATATTAAAATTATTCCAATATACTTTGTAAGAATAGCAAAAGAGGTGAATATTCCTGCAATATACAAATCTAAATTTTTTAAATCTTCATTATATTTGATGAAATAGACAATTGATAATGATGATAATAGTATAAAAAGCATTTCTGTCCATGCAAATGATGTGATCAACAGAAGTGGAGTTAAAAAAATGCATGTAAAACATGAAAAGTAACCGGTTAAATTTCCACCAACAATTCGTCCGATGAAAAATACTGGAAACATCATAAAAGCAAAAGAAAGTACAGGTATTAATTGGGCAGATTGCTCTGACCCCATACCAAGATGTATTAAAACAGCAATTAAAAGGGGATAAAGGGGTGGTTGTGCAGTATAAGGCGAAAGCATATTTTTTTCATCTTGATAATCATTAGAAACATCCTTTCTATTATCATAAATTGTGTAAAAACCATTTCCATGAAATAGATTTTCTCCAGTGCTAATATAACCTATTGAATCTGGACTAATACCAACACCTGATTGGGTGACTGTAATTCCCAAAATTAAAGCCGATATAAAGAAGAAAGTCAGGATTACGGTTTGAATATTTAAGGGAAATCCTTTAAAAAAAGTGAATTTTTGAATATCCATTAGTATCACCTTTTAATCAATAAGGATCCCAATCTTTAACCTCTTTATACTCTGGAAAGTCTCCATAAGTATAAGTATCGAACATTTTTCCCCAGCAGGTCTTTTTAAATTCGCGTATTTTTTTCTTTCCAGCTGTAGGATACCACAGCCGGTCGTGATAAAATTCAGACGCAAAAATGAATGATTTAAATAAAGGAGAATTAAAGAGAATCTGGTGAAGCCATCCTATGTTCATTGTTTTTTTCCGTATTCGCTGGTCCCATTTTATTATTAGACTTTTTTTAGTTTCAAAACCGAAATTTATACTTTTAATGTTATCTACATTGCCATTTATTTCAATCTGGTCAGTATCTCCTATTCCCAATCCTTTATCATGGGCCATTTTTATATAATCAATTTTTAACGGATCAAATCCCATAATTTTTGCGGCTACAGCATCGATTGCAACCTGATCTTCACCTGCAAGTATTATATTACCATTAAATGGCTCCATTATCCTTGGACCAGCACCGTTTCCACAAACTCCACCATCCATAACTGCAAATATTCCCTTATGAATCTCTTTCTGGATTGATAGCAGATCAACCAGAACTTCATGTATCTTTTTATGTGCATGGTGTCTGTATTTAGGTATTAATCCTCCAAATGCATTTTTCATGGCCCCTGTGGTTGTTGTATGGCCATGGGTTTTCACAGTGGGAAAATGAATCACATTAGAACCGTAAAACATTTCTGGAACCCATACTTCTCCAAATATATCATCCATGGCAAGCATTTCGGATTCAGGTTTATGTAATACCCATTTAACGTCAGTTAATGGTTTAAAATCTATTTCATGGTTATTTAGAAGTGGCAACCATTTGTTGTAGTATGCTCCTTTCCAGGGATGTGTAACGACGGTCTGATTTTCAACAGCCACAATATTCCTGTAATTATCAGTTTTTAATGTATTCAAAACTCCTTCAAGCTGCCAGGGAGGGGTTGAGCATGCAGGATAAAAGAGTGTCCATGAGAGGTTAAGCTTTAAAATTGTTTTATTTTCTTTTTCAACCGATTTTTTGTATTCTGCTAAATTCATTAAAGTTTTATAATCCTTAATCACTGTTTCAGGAGATGTTTTCATCACTGTAACCCTTGACATCAGTTCACCTCTCTGTTAATTATTTAATTAATTCTTTTTTTAAATATTAAATATGTGCTGAATCCTATAATTGCACCGTACCATAGTGTCCCAAACCTTATTATTATTGCCGTACCAATTGATACTGCTGCGGATAGCCCAAAGTACTGGAGTAAACCAGTTATTGTACCTTCAGCTACCCCAAGACCACCAGGGATCATGCTTACTGCACCTGCAAGGGATGCGAAGCTGAAAATAAATGTGGATATCACAATATCAATGGATTCTCCAAAACCAAATATTACATAATAAAGGGCCAGACATTCAAAAAACCAGGCAAATGCACTTATAAAAGACATAAAAACAAGCTTTTTAGGTTTCATTATCATTTCAAATGTTGTGTGCAATGATTTAATGTTTTTGGAATATTTGCCAGCTCTTTTTTCTAGTAAAGAAATTATCATGTTTGAAATCCATTTAGATCTGACTGCAGCAAAAAATCCGACAAAAATAAGGATTAGAATTATTAGAATGTATGCTCCCTGGCTATAATAAAGTATTCCAAGTAAGGATAGGATTACTAAGCCAGTTAAATCTGTAAAACGGTCAACAACGACTACAGGTACCGTTTTACTTAAACTTTCCCCATTTATATCCTTTATTAGCCATCCTTTCCAGATTTCACCTACTTTAGCAGGGGTTATGATCATTCCAAGACCGCTAAAAAAAACAAAAAGGTTATCTTTAATATTTAAATGGACTCCCGCAGTTTTAAGGAAGAAATTCCATTTGTAAAATCTTATGAAATAGGCAACTGTAGTTAAAATTATCATTAGGAGGATGTATATCCACTCAAAGGTTTTCAATGCTGAAATTAATGTCCTCCAGTCAGCGTATATTCCCATTATAAGATAAATGGCAACTGCAAAGAGAATTATCAGCCATATCTTTTTCGCCATAATTTAAGCACCTTTGTCATTCCGTGATTTAAAAAAACAGATTTTTTTCCAAATACTTTTAAATCATTTTTTAATATTGCATTTCTTAAATCATGAGATTTTAATATAACTCCAGCATTTCCTATTTCAAATGAAAAATGAGCATCACTACCTCCTAAGCCGGTTATATCATGTTCTTTTATGTATAATTCAGCGTTTTTATTATATATCTGGTGTACGCATCGCGAATTAAAAATTTCAATAGCGTCTACAGATTTGATATCTTCATTTTTAATGGTGAATGTTGATTTCCTTGATTCATCAAAGGGATGCGGAACTACAACTGAACCATCCTGGTCTCTAATTTCATCACAAACTTCATCAAAATTCTTTGATTTAACTTCTTCAGATAAAAAGAGTCCAATTATTTCTCCCCGAGTAGTAGAAATTTCTGAACCTATAATAACTTTAAGATCTTCATTTTCAAGTTTTTTTGTTTTTAAACCACCTTCTATGGTGTCATGGTCGGTAACTGCAATTCCATGGAGCCCTTTTTTAATTGCAATCTTTACAATTTTTTTGGGATCAAGAATTCCGTCAGAAGAATACTTTGAATGGACATGTAAATCGTATTTCATTGTTTGTTTCCTGTAATTTATTTTGATTTATAACTCAAGATTGAAGGTTTAAAGGTATCAATCATAATTTAAAGATTATATTCCATAAAGTACGAATATCACCAGTAGAACCCATAAAATCATACTAAACACAATTCCCCTATCTTTAAATAGCATTTCAGGCTCTCCGCCGAAATTTTCTTTATGTACAAGATATATATATCTAAAAAGACCGTAGAATGCAAATGGAATTGTTAGCATTATAAATATTTTACCTGTAAAAAATGTATAAAGGGAATATGACATTATTAGGGCACTTGTAGTAATGTTAATCATTTGATCAAGCATTTGGGTTGAATAACCATCCAGAATTTTTCTATGGTTTTCAGCATCCCTCCCTAAGAGCAATAACTCGTGTCTTCGTTTTCCAATTGCTAAAAATAACGCAAGAAGGAACGCACATATTATAAGCCATGGGGATACAAGTACTCCAATCGCAAAACATCCTGCAATTGCTCTTATGACAAAACCAGTGGAAATTACCATTAAATCTACTATTATAAAATGTTTTAAAAATATTGAATAAATAAAAATTAACAGAAAGAAGGTTATTGCTGAAATTAAAAACCATATATTGATTAAATAGGCTACAAATATGGCCAGACCAATAAATAAAACAGCAAATATTAAAGCGTAATTTGGGTTTAATTCCCCTGATGCAATGGGTCTATTGCGCTTTTTCGGATGATTTTTATCCTTTTCAATATCAATTATGTCGTTTAGTATATATATGCTCCCTGAAAGTGCGCAAAAAACTCCAAATGCAGTAATTGCATTAATCCAGAGGTCTAAATTTAATAGATTAAAGGAAAAAACAATTCCAACAAATATTACCAGATTTTTATACCATTGCCTTGGACGTATTGAAATTACAAGTTCCTTTATCATTAAAATCACTGTGAATCAGGGGATATCATTTAATAAATCAAATTCAATATTTATTTGAATATATATTAATCTATCTGATAAATTATATTTTTAAATCTAGTTAATGAATTAAAAATAGAAAAAAAGGAATTATTTTAAATTAAAAAATTCTCATGGATTTGTTTGTTTTTTCAATGGATTTTTGGGGATCGTCTTCTATTTCAAGCATTGCCCTTATTGCATCTACGTTTTCGGGCACTACGTCTGATTCCTGGTGAATTGCCTGCATGTAGTAAAGCTCTCCATCCACAATATTCAATGATTCTTCCCAGACCCCTATTTCAAATAAATCGCATCTTGGACGGCCTAGTTCTTTTGCATATTCCATAAATTCAGCGGTTGATCCAAGCCCTTCACTTGCTTTAAGTAAAAGAACACGGGGAGTGGCATTTAATTTTTCTTTAATATCGTCAATACTGACGTTTGATTCCAGTTCTACCATCAGATTATGCTGGTGCATTAATGTTGTAGGCACTAAAAGAGCTATTGTTGTTATGTTGAGACCATACATAACTGTCTGGACATCAGGGCCGTGGTGTGAAGGTACAGTTGGTGGATTGGGGATTATAGCATTAATTGGACCTTTTTTCACCTGCCTTGGGTCAGCACCTCTCCTGACCATAACGGCCCTTACCTTTTTAATTCCGCAAAGGTCGTCTATGGGTTTAAGGGTCCTGCACAGTCCAGTGGTGTTACATGATACCACCCTTGCATAGTCCTTTCCAATAACGTCTTTATAGTTTGAAAATGAGTTAAATGAAAGCCCTATTGCATCGTGCTTTTCTCCGCCCTGGAATACACCCTTCAATCCTATCTTTTCATAAATAGATTCTTTATTTTTTGCACCGATGCCTTCAGGTGTACAGTCAACTACAATATCCAGTTTTTCGAATAATTCGTCTGCAGTTCCTGTTACCTTGATTCCTGCTTCTTCAAAGGAGCTTTCTCTTTCAGGGACACTTATGTAGAGATCGTACCCTTTTTGAACTGCCATTCGGGCTTCAAAATCAGGGCTTCGTTTGGTAACTCCCACAATTTTCATGTCGTCCTGCGCAGAAATCGCTTCTGCAACTCTCTTACCAATTGTTCCATATCCATTTATACCAACAGATTTCATTAATTAACCTCCTTTATTTGCAAGTTCCGCAATGATGCCTTCTAAAAAAATCCTCGCTGAAATCTCAAATAGAGTTCCAAAAGGTGTTAATGGCTCATATTCGCCAGATACTCTTCTTTCTATATAGTTTTTCGTTTTTGCTTTTATTCTACCTGGTATTTTAATTACAAGGTCTGATATTTGGGCAAGGGGTGAATCAGAAAAAGAAGTTATGGATATAATTTGGGCACCGATCTCAGAGGCTTTTTTTGTAATTGTTAAAGTTGGTTCGGTTTCTCCTGATCCAGATATTGCTAATAGAACGCTATCTTTGTTAATTTCAGGTACAATTGTTTCACTTACAACGTATACATTCCCACGGATTTCACTTAATCTAGAGGCAAAAGCCTTACCAACAAGTTCTGATTCTCCATAACCACATACAAATATCTTTGAAGCAGTATTTAGATAATTTTCCATAAGTTCAACTGCCTCATCATCAATTTCCAATGAGTTTATGTGGGAAGTTATCTCTTCCAGTACAAGCTTTATCATTAAAACACCAGTTTTTTTATATAATTATATTTATGTGATTATAAAATATTTTTGGTTTTATCTTTGGAGTTTTAATGCTTTAATGGTGAAAATAATCAATAATATACATTTATTTAAAAAAATCAGTTATTTAGAGTACTTAATTTTATAAGTTATTTAGTATTATAATGATAAGAAGCATTTATTTGAGTATCTAAAAATTTAACGAAAATTAAAAAGAAAGTAAGAAATTAAGATTTCCTACATAGCATCTAACTTCTCTGGTAAATATGTATCAACTACATATTCAAGACCGTATTTAGAGAAGGACTGCTGTTCCGCTTTTTTACCTATTTTAAGCATTTTTTTGATTTCGGTTTTCCATACTTCATCTCTATATCTTGGGTCTTTTAGCAATTCTTTAAGCCTTAAAACATCAATATCCTTCAATGGATCAGTTGGAAGGTCATAATTAATTATATCGCTTGCTGTTACTCCAAGAAACTTAGCATCAGGTGTTGCAAGGTCATGGTTTACATGAGCGAGCTTTGCACTTCCAGAAATTATAACCATGGCGATGTGGAATCCCCATGGGTCTCCGTCGTTACAGATATAGACTGGTAAGTTAAGCTCTTCGTTAACACGTTTTAAGAATCTTCTTGTTGCCCTGGCCGCCTGACCTTTTAATCCTACGATTAAGGTGTCGAATTTGTCATAAGCCTTTTCCTGAACCAGTCTGTGGAACATCCCCATTGTTTCTACTGCAATTACCCTTTGAACATCGTGATCTATAAATTCAGTATCATCAATGGTTGGGGATATGGTGTAACCTGATTTACCTGATTTTAAGGCGTTAATTTCAACGTCATCCTCTTTAATAATGATGTTACCATAAACAGAAGCTCCATCTTCTTCTGGCATTAACCCAAGGTCTTCTCTGGACATTCCAAGTGTAACTTCAAGGTCTTCACCAACGATGTTTGATTCCTGCTGATCTCCAAAATCAACTTTGTCCCAACTTTCTGAAATATAATAAAGCTCCCTTAAAGTTGCTGTTTTATTTGTTTTTATGAGGTCTTTACAGAAATTGGCCGTATAGACCATCTGGGCTATTTTTTTAATCTGTTTTACATTACCAAGGGATCTTCTACCATAGCGGTCTCCAAGAACGTAGTATCTCTTTTCATCATCATAAACTAAGTTAGAAGTACCTCTTGAGGGGACTTTGACTGATGGAACTTTCCTGCTACTAACGTCCTCTATAATTTGCGCTCCTAACCCTTTGAGCTTGTTTATTGCAATTTCTCTTCTATTTAGCATGGATATCCTCCAGTATTTTTGACTTTCTTGTTACTTTGGCTAAAACTTCATGGTATTCTGGAGCATCTTCTTCAGCAAGCAATGCTGCTTCCCTTAATATTAGAGGTACATAAGTTTCAAAGATTTTGGAACGCTCTGCTTCCTCTTTAGCAGCCCTTTTTGCATTCAGGTATTTCTGCAGGCTTCTTGCAATTTTCATGGTGGCCTGCCTTACTTCATGCAGTATTTCTTCTTCAGGAGCGACACTCTGCTTTCCTGTGGACATATAAGGCACGTGGGTGGATACGATGTTTGCAAATACAGTTATTGGGGCGTTTTCAAGATCTTTTATTCCATAACGCTTCCAATCTATGCTTTTCAGTGCTTCTGTTATACCACAACTTCCCTGATCAAATGTTAGAGGGACTCTGTTAGCAAAACGCATGATTTCTGCCTTTTTTTGCTCGCCAACAACCCTTCCAGATTTTCCACCATAGGCAATTCCCGCTTCAATTACAAATGATACTCCTCCTTTATATGTTTTGGGTTTTCTTGTAATTGTTTTAACATATTCAGGCTCTAGTATCTCTCTCATACCTTTTTCTATCTGTTCTTCACCTATTGGGATTAATCCTGCAGTTGGGGGGGCCATGAAGTTCATTGATTGAAACAGTTCAACAATTTTTTCTGCTTCTTCCCATTTCATGTCTTTAGGTCGCTTGTTAAAGTCAATTCCAGTTATTTCTTCAATTTCGTCAATTCTTTTATTTGACATTCTTGAAAGGGAACTGGTGAGCAGGCTTCTGAACCTTCTTTTATCTGTGTGCTTTGCAAGGAAGATAAGGTCGTCTGCTGTTACTCCTTTAGGGTGGGGGAGCACTTCTTTAGGCATTGGTGGAATTTCATCTGTAGCCCTGTCAAATATGAATTTGTGTCCTGTAGGATCTCTAAATATAATTTTAGCGTGTGGATTTGCGATTATTGTTCTTCTTATGTATTCAAACGCCCCTTGCTCACTTAAAGAATAAGAAACATCCTTGAAATGTAGTTCTATACTTACGCCTGTTGAATCAACCTCAACCTCTTTTTTATCTAAAATAAGCCCTTGATTCTTTTTAACATCCATTTTAAATGTCATTTCGACTCCTTTAAGCTTATCTCCTACTTTATGTCCTGAAGTTATTTTAACAGGTCTTCCTGTGGTCATTTGGGATAATAAAACACATCCACTGCACCCTAATCCCTGCTGTCCCCTGGACTGGATGTTCCTGAATTTAGAACCTGCAAACATGGTACAATACACTTTAGTGATGAAATCTTCAGGTATACCTGGTCCATTGTCTTTGTGATACAGGATATAATGATCTTTATCCACTCTTTTAAGGTCTATTATTATTTCTGGTAAAATTCCTGCCTCTTCAGCAGCATCAAGACTGTTTGTAATTAGTTCGTGGAAAACTATAGTTAAAGATCTTATTTTACCTGAAAAACCAAGCATCTGTTTATTTCTTCTGAAAAACTCAGACGCTGTAAGCTCTTTAAACTCCTCAAATAGCTCTGAAGCTTCTCTTTCCGCAGATATTACCGGTTCAATGGATAGTTCTTTTTCTAAAGATATTTCTCTTTCCAAAGTTAGCCTCCTTTTATCCGTTTAATATAATATTAATCTTTAATTATGATATTTTCAAATTCCTTTCTTTTAAGTTCCTGCTTCTTTTTTTCTAAAAATGAATAGACAGTTTTATGCCTAACACCTTCTAAAATCATTTTAACAGCTTCTTTTGCAATTTGTAATCTTTCCATATCTCCAATAAGCGCTACTGTCTTACCATATACAGATAAGTCAACATTAGTCATTTCTTTAATTATCTCCTTGGTTCTTCCTTCTCTACCAATTATTCTACCCTTCTGCCTCTGTATTGCTTTTTTTGATTTTCCAACAAAATCGGGTAAATTGATTATATCCAGTATATAGTCATCATCAAGAAGTTTAAGTGCTGTTTCTGGGCTAAAACCTCTGCCTATTGCTTTTATAATGTATCTGGCCTTCCATACAGATAATGGGTCTTCCATACTTTCTGATGGAGAGATGGTGACGCTGCCGGTTTCACTTTCAATATCTAACTCTGTTTGTGTCATATTTTCAACATGTTCCTTCGTGACACCCTCTTTTCCAATTAAGACTCCAATCCTTTCTTTTGGAATCTTAAGGTATTCTGTGTTAGGCACTTTTTCACCTCATTATATACTTTTCTATCTTTATACATCTTTAATCGTACTTTTTATCTCTTCATTAGATACATTAACTTTTAATTTCTTAAAATCTTTTACAATATTTTCTATATCTCTATTTAAAAGCTCTTCAGACATTGGATGATCCCGGGTCATCCCCTGTGAAATATCGATAATTACAGGATCTTCATCATGAATCAAAATGTTGTAACTTGAAAGATCTCCATGTACAAGTCCTGCATCCTGATACAAAAGTTTCATATAATGAATTATTTTATTTAATGTATCTTCTGGCTTCAAAATTACTGATTGTCTCATGGGAAGGGCCGGATTCCCCTCTTCATCCCCTACAAATTCCATTACAAGCACGTTATTTTTTGCCACTATTGGCTTTGGAACATTTACACCCGCTTCATAGGCTCTTTGGAGGTTTCTGTATTCCTTATTTACCCATGCATTCACAAGCTGACGTTTGTTGGTTGTTCGGACGTGAAATCGGGGATCTCCATGAATATACTGCCGCATTTTCTTAAAATCAGAGGTGGTCACCCTGTAGATCTTAACTGCTACAAAATTATCGTCTTCATCCAGGCCCTTAAACACGTTTGCCTCTTTTCCAGTGCTTATAGCACCATTCAAACGGTGAATAAAACCAGCATTTGCCAGTTTATACAGTGTTTTCAGGGTTATACGATCAAAAACTTCACTTCCGACTCTTTTATCTTCAATGCTTTTAATTCGCTTCTCAGATAACATTTTCCTTAAAATATCATCTGCTTTGGATATTTTAGAGCCCATAATTAACTCACACTAATTTTGGCTTATTGATAAGTTAAAACATTACAAAAATGATAAAAATGATTCTAAAACTTTAACATCAGTTTAAATTTAAAATTTAGAGATTATAAATTTAAATAACCCCTACGTTCAAGCCAGTTTGCTTCTGTTCTTGTATATCTCCATATAACATCTGCTTTTTCATCACTCTGGAATTCCCATGGTTTTACAAGAACAACATCTCCCTCACGGATCCATATTCTTTTTTTCATTTTTCCAGGAATTCTGGCAAGTCTAATTTTGCCATCATCGCATCTTACCTTAAGTTTCCCATGCCCTAAAATTTGCTCTACGACTCCAGCTATTTCTCCTTTTCGTGGAGATCTTACTCTTCGCATTTCTTGAGGCGTTTGCCCCGGTTTACCTCGTCCTTTTCTCAAATACTCTCCTCCATTTGGTTTAGAAATGTATCTATAAAATATCTGCTATTTTATTGATATTTAGTTTAAAAGATCATAATAACTAAAACGGACAGCTTATATAATTGCACCAATAGTAAAAAGATTGAAGATATATGGAGCTGTTTTTTAGTAAATGAAACAAACAAACTAAATTATTTCTCTAAAGTATAGGGATATATATTCCATTAATCAGTTATAATACTTTTGCAAAAATTAAGAAAAAAAAACGTACAATTAAAAATATAAAATTTATTTATAATTAAAATGTGACCATTAAATAGGTTAATTTTAGTTACTGGCATTGAAATTTAATTATAACTCCTTTTGGGTTTGATAATAATTCCTAATTAATATTTCACTTTCAAATTATATACATTTTCAAAAATGAAAACATGAAAAAATCCTCTACATAAAATCTGTTAAATAACACTTAAAATTATATATAACATTTAGAATTATCTAATTAATGGAATAAATAACAGAAAAATATCAAATTTAAACATATAATGAATAATTATACTTAGAGAGTGAATAAGATTTAAAAGCGTATTAAATTAATCAGTGGTTTAAATGGGAACAGAATTTCTAAAAATAATGGATTTTGAGGAAGTCAGAGAAATAATCAATAATATCAAGATCAAAAAAGAAGTTGAAGAAGTATTTTTAGAAGATGCTTACAGAAGAGTTCTTGCCAAAGATATACACGCAGAAATTGACCTTCCACCTTTTAATAGAGCATCAAGAGATGGTTATGCTGTAATTGTAGAAGATACTTTTGGCGCATCAGAAGATAATCCTGTAACATTGAAGCTAACAGAAATGGTCAGAGCAGGTGAATCACCATCAAAAAAAGTAGAAAAAGGAACATGTATTGAAGTTAGTACGGGAGCTCCAGTTCCAGAAGGTGCAAATGGGGTAGTAATGGTTGAATTTACAGAAAATAAGAACGGAAATATTTATATTTATAAAAGCGCACCTCATGGCCAGTATATTGCTCCAAGAGGTTCTGATATTTCTAAAGGTGATCTTCTTTTAAAATCGGGAACATTAATTACACATGATAAAACAGGTGTGCTGGGAGCAATAGGTGTTGAAAATGTACCTGTTTTTAAAAAACCTAAGGTTGCAGTGATATCAACAGGAGATGAAATAATTAAACCTGGAGAAAAGCTTCAATATGGTAATATATATGATATAAATTCTTTAACCCTCTCAAATGCCGTTAAAAATAGTGGATGTGTCCCCATATATTCTGGTGTTGCAAAAGATAATTATGATGATCTTAAAAGCAAAATTGAAGAACATTTGGATGCTGATGTCATAATAACTTCTGGTGGAACCTCTGCAGGCGCAGGAGATGTTTTAAGGGCTGTGCTTGATGATATGGGAGAAGTTCTGGTACATGGGATAGCAGTAAAACCAGGTAAGCCAACGATGATTGGTATAATTAAAGAAAAACCTGTTTTTGGACTGCCCGGATACCCTGTAGCCGCGTTGATGGTATTTCACATTTTTGTTTCCTCATTTTTGCGAGAAATGGCATCTTTACCTGATAATAAAAAATCAGATATGCTAAGACTTAGAATTTCAAGAAGATTTTATTCTTCGAGGGGGAGGCATCAGTATGCATTTGTAAAAGTCGAAAATGGTATTGCATATCCTATATTAAAAGATTCTGGGGCAATAACTGCTGTTGCAGAGGCTGATGGTTATTTTGAAATTCCTAAAAATGTAGAAATAGTGGAAGAGGGTTCTGAAATTGAGGTGATTCCTTTAGAAGTTTTTTAAAAGGATAGAGGCTGTTCAATAATTCAAAGTCAGAGAAAAAAAATAAGGGTAAATAGGGCTTTTTGAGAACTCTGTTTTCGATGTCGAAGGGAATCTTTTTGATTCTTGAACAGCAAAACC
>DAVZ01000053.1 GCA_002505765.1 Methanobacterium sp. UBA176
TTGTTGTGACCCTTGAAAATTCAAGCAGGTCATTGATCAACTGCTGCATTCTTTTTGCAGCTTCTACAATGTATTCTATAAATTCATCAGCATCTGAATCCAATCTATCCTTATAACGCCTTTCCAGTAACTGGGTGAAACTGGCAATGGTACGCAGCGGTTCCTGCAAATCGTGTGAAGTAACATAGGCAAACTGCTGCAATTCATTATTAGAACGCTTTAATTCTTCTACCGTTTCTTTTAAATCCTCCTCTAACTGCTTTCTTTCTGTTACATTATGACTTACAGCAATTAAAGATTCAATTTCACCTTCAACATTGAATTCTGGAATTAAATAGGAAAAAAATATCTTAGTTCCATGAATTGACGGAAATTCATACTCCATTTCCTGCATTTGACCTGTATTAAGTGCTTTATTTGCAGATTGAATCCATAAATCAGTTATTTCTCTTGAAGGAGATATTTCTTCAAGTTTTTTACCTATAAAATCTTCTGGCATTAACCCTAAAGTATCAGAGTTATGATTAACATATAAATACCTTAATTCCCTGTCAAATCTGGAGATGATGTCTGGAGAGTTTTCCGCAAGGGCTTTAAATTTCCATTCAGATTCTCTGATGGCTTCTTCCATCTTTTTAATTTCTTCAATATCTCTTTCAAGCTGTATGTTGCAATTTGAAATTTCTTTTGTTCGTTCATTCACTTCAAACTCTAAATTATCATAAGCTTGTTTTAATTCTTTTTCTGCTTTTTTAAGTTCTGTTATATCTATGAATGCTGAAACAGATCCGCGTGCATGACCATGCTCATCATAAAGCGGTGAAGCATTTCCAAACATGTGCTTTACATCACCATCAGGGAAAACAAAATCAAATTCATAATTAATTATTTCTTTACCTGCTGCAGAAAGATGAACTGGCATTTCCTCTGGAAGCATTTCAACTCCATTTTTAAACATCTTAAATGTTTCGGGCCTTTCACCTTCAGGCGCTGATTTAGATACTTCTGCACCTTCTTGAAGCCTTAGCAATTCATAAGAAAGTTTATTTCCAGTTATATGACGCCCTTTGGTGTCGTGAGCAATCCAAACTGCAGCAGGGACAGAATTCAATACAGTTTCAAGCTCTACTGAGCGAGATTTAAGCTCTTGTTCTAACTTTTTATTTTCAGTAATATTAATTGTTGTTCCAATAAGCCGTACCGGTTTATTATCTTCAAAGAACACCTGGCCATCTGCTTGAATCCATCGTTCAATGCCATCCTCAATCCCAATCACACGAAATTCCCCATGGTATTTTCCATTTCCATCGGTGTTAAAAGCTTTATCCACTTCTAATTGTACCTTTTCCCTGTCATCAGGGTGTATTCCCTGCATAAAAATGTCATAATTAACAGGCGCTCCTGAAGGAAGACCCCAATGTTTTCTCACTCTGTCATCCCATATTAATTTGCCTGTATCATGATCCCATTCTTGAATACCAATATTGCTGGATTCAAGGGCTAAATTCAGCCTTAAATTACTTTCAATTAATGCATTTTCAGTTTCTTTACGTTCAGTAATATCATCGAAAATTCCGATTACAGCAATTATTTCGCCTTGAGCACTGTAGATTGGCGCTGAACTTGCAGAAACAATAATTCGTTTATCCTCAGGATTTAACAGTATTAAATCTTCATTACTTACAGTTTCCCCATTAAGTAATGATCGAAAAGCAGGCATCTCCTCTGGAAGATAGGGAGTACCATCTAATTTAAAGAGCCTTATTTTAGGATGTTCTTCAATTTTTAAACCAGTCGGATCCATTCCATAAAGTTCTTTAGCACGCTGATTAATAAATGATATTTTACCATCAGAATGTTCTATAATGACCACTGCAGATGGAATTGTTTTAACTAAAGCTTTTAAACGATTTCTATCAGCTTCGGCAATACTGTAAGATTTTTTCAATTCCTTTTCCGCTTTTTCAAGCAATTCATCAGCTCTCGCCATTAAAAATCCCCTTAAAATAATGCTTTAATCAATTAAATATCTGTATTATTATGGGAATTCTTTTCATTTATTATTTATGATTTAATTTTTTACGAAAAAAATGTATTCGAGTACCTTTACAATTTGACTAAAATTTCTGTTATAAGATTATAGAAATATTTCGTGAAAAGAAAATTAAAAGTTAATTTAGGAAATCTTTATAATTATTTTTTTGGGGCTATCAATCACTGATTTATTAGGTTTTCAACAAAATTACGAGCCTCATTAAGCGCCTCAAGAGGAATACCCCTGGGCATTTCCCCCAATTCACCCTGAACATCCTTTAAAACTCCTTCCCCAGCACCCAAAAACATACCCTCACTGGTGATTCCCATGAAACTTGTAGGGGGAAGCATGGCCACTGCAACTCTATTATCATCCTTTATTGAAAGATCATTTGTTACAATAGTAATAGCCCTTTCTTTAATGTTTACATTACAAACAAGCAAATTATCAGCAGCAGGATGACCTCCAACACTCAAAATTTCCCCTACTTTTAGATCGATTGCTATAATGGGATCATTAATTGGTCCAAGGGCTAATCTTTTATCTAAATTCAAAATTATGTTCAAAAAGAATCTAATTTTAGCAATAGCTTCTTCTAATTTGCTTTTTTCATCCTTTTTTGCCTGATCAAGAAAATTCCTGTACCATCCTTCTCCACCTAAAGAATCAATTATTTCGCTTGTTTTATCCTTTAAAGAATTAATCTGAGGCATCTGAGTTAAATCAGCAGGTTCAACGTAGGAGTAATAAAGCGATTGGATTTCTGGAATCATATCTTTTGCATTTTGAACTACTTTCCTTTTATTCCATCTGCCTTTTAAATTAGCTCCTTCTATTGTTCTTAAAAAAAGATCTAATGATTTTTCAGCCACCAATAATCGATAATCCTTGCTGGTATCCCACATATAATCACCGTGAAATTAAAATCCATCTATTTTTACAAGTTTAATTGATGTTCCCATTTTTTTTATCTTTTCTATAGTTTTAAGGTATTTGGAATCTATATACATTTATTGTATCTTATTTTAAAACCATGAGCCAATTTTCGAAATATTTAAGTATATAAATAATTCTAATCTTATTTATATCAGATATCATAAACTTTTAAAAATGCGGTGATAGTAATGGTCGATTTATCCAGTCTTTATAATTTAGATGTATACACAACACGGGGAAAATATGTAGGAAGAGTTCAGGACGTTATTTTAAACATTAAAAAAGGAAGAGTATCAGTTTTAAAAGCAAGAGCAATGGCTCAGGATAAAAGAAGTGTGGGAATAAGGGACGTTATAAAAACAAGCATGCGCTTTGTCCCTGAAGCTGATGAAATAAGACCTCTTAAAGAAGAAGGAACTATTGACATTCCTTACGATAGGGTTCAGGCAGTTGGAGATATTCTTTTAATAAGCCCTGAAGTTCTTACCACTCCAGCCCCTGCAGCACCTCCTGCACAACAATAGGGAAAATATGAAAGTTGGGATTATAGGATGCGGCGCTATAGCCCACATAATAACCAATTTTGCTGTTGACGGTAAATTGGGCGTTGACCTGGAATTTTTTTTTGATAGAGACATTGAAAGGGCTGAAAATCTGGCCCTACAGGTTGATGGAACGGTTGTCATCGAAGTTAAGGATATGCTGGATAAAGTTGACCTTGTAATTGAGGCAGCATCACCCCAGGCTGTTAAAGATGTGGTCCCTGAAGTCCTCCAAAAGGGTAAAGATGTTCTTATAATGAGTATCGGGGCTTTAATGGATTTTGAGCTTAAAAATAAGCTGGAAAACATCGCTGCAGAAAATGGAGCTAAAATATATGCTCCTTCAGGTGCAATTGTTGGTCTGGATGGTATCAAAGCCGCTTCAATTGGTAAAATAAAAGAAGCATCCCTTATTACTAGAAAACCACCAAGATCTCTTGGAATTTCCGCTGATGGTGAAACCATTCTCTATGAAGGTAAAGCCTCAAAGGCTGTTAAGGAGTTTCCAACAAACATAAATGTGGCTGCAGCACTGAGTATTGCCTGTGGAAAAGATGTGGATGTTAAAATAATCGCAGATCCCAACGTGAATCGAAACGTTCATGAAGTCCATGTGATTGGGGATTCTGGAGAGTTTAAGACCATTACCAAAAATGTTAGATGCTCCATAAATCCAAAAACAAGCGTTTTAGCAGCTTATTCTGCAATTAAACTTTTAAACAGCCTGAATGAAAACTTAATCGTTGGAACATAAATCCATTTATATTATTAAAGTTGCCCCCATTTATTTTTTAAATAGTTAAAATAATTAACTGATGCTTATATAAGTAATAAATGATAATATGAAAGAATGCGAAATTTTTTCGGGTTTAAAGGTCCCCTGCGGAGCTAAAATTGTGCTCAGAATAGATGGCAGGAAATTCACTAATTTATCCCATGATCTTGGACTCCGAAAGCCTTACGATGAGCACTTTAAGGATTTAATTATCCAAACATCAAGGGATTTTTTTAAAGAGTTCAGCCCAACATTTATTTACACCTTCTCTGATGAGATTGATATCTTGTTATCTGAAATCCCATTTGGAGGAAGAATCGAAAAAATGGACTCTGTTTTTGCAAGTTTTATAGCTGGAAGCTTTACAAAAAACGTTTTCAGTGCAGGAAAATCAATTAAAAAGCCCATTTCTTTTGATTCGCGCATAATACCGCTTCAAAAAGAGGATGTAATAAAATACTTTAAGGAACGGCAGGATGAAGCATGGAGAAACTGCATCAATGGACATGCGTACTGGACT
The DNA here is from genome assembly GCA_002505765.1 of Methanobacterium sp. UBA176. Classification (GTDB taxonomy): domain Archaea; phylum Methanobacteriota; class Methanobacteria; order Methanobacteriales; family Methanobacteriaceae; genus Methanobacterium_D. The sequence goes on from DAVZ01000053.1 coordinate 4,809, forward strand.
TTAAGAGAGGAGTATTCAAAAAAAGAGGCCACAGAAATATTAAAGAAGAAAAAAAGTGGCCAGCTTCACGATATTTTATTTGAAAGAGGAATGAATGTGGCTGAACTTCCCTCGTGGCAGAGAAGAGGAATTGGAATTTATAAAAAAGTGGTAATGGTTGAAGGATACAATCCCATAGAAAAGAAGAGTGTGCAATCAAGGCGAAAGAAGATCCATGTAGATTACCATCTACCTATTTTTGATGCAGTTTTTTTTGATAAATTACTTGAAAATATTTAATGATAAAAATGAAGCTTAATAATATCTTAGGAAAAATTTTAGGAACTGATAAACTTTACTTTGAAGAAGTACATATCGAAGATGAAGTAATAGACGAAATAATCAATATTGCAAAGGAATCATATCCAAACGAGTTCGTTGCGCTTCTTGAAGGTAGAGTGGAAGATGAAATATTGAACATAAGCGGATTGATATTCCTTCCCTCAGATGTGTCTAATGAAGGCGCTGTAATGCAGGTCTTTATGCAACCCCTCACCCTTAATTCTTTAGGTTCAGTTCACAGCCATCCAGGATACAATGCAAGTCCTTCAGATGCAGATTTAGAGTTTTTCGCATCAAAAGGCGTCTTCCACATGATAATTGCCGAACCATATACAAGGGACAGCATTAGAGCTTACGATAGCTGGGGAAATGTGGTTAATTTTAGAACAATTTAGTTAGTTATTTAATTTTCAAAATAGGAATAAAAAGACAATGATTAAATATCAACATTTTCAATCAGAATCTTAAAGCTGGACATAGACCTGCAATAATTGCCAATATCTACAGCAAAAACTACAAAAATTAGAATCTTTAAAGTTGGACATAGACCGCATCATATACGTGTTCTAAAGCTCTGATTTCTTCAATAACTTCTGAAGGAACTTTACTGTCCACTGTGAGAACCATTACAGCCTCTCCACCAGGTTTTTGCCTTCCAACCTGCATTTTAGCTATGTTTATTCCGTGTTCTCCCAGTTTTGTTCCTATTGTGCCAATAGTTCCTGGTAAATCCTTGTATCTGGTTATTACCATTGTTCCTTCTGGTTTTACATTTACCCAGTATTCATCTATCCTTACGATTCTTGGTTTTGGTGTGGCAGTACCTTCAATACTCATTTCACCTTCATCAGATTTTATTTTAACCCTGATCAAGCTTCTATAGCCCTCAGCTTCGCTTCTTTTACTTTCTGTAAGGACAATACCCCTCTTTTTAGCAATTGTAGCTGCATTTATCATGTTTACAGGCTCAGTTAGAATAGAATTCAACATTTCTTTTATTACCACCCTGTTAAGCACATCCACACTTGGGAAGTCTGCTAATTCTCCGCAATAGGTTATATCAACTTCAGTTATGTTCCCCTTTGCAGCCTGAATAAGTAAGTCAGCAAGCTTTTCAGAAAGATGCACGTATGGTTTAATGGCTTGAAATGTCTCAGGATCCAAAACAGGCATGTTTAAAACATTTTTAGGGACCTCATTCATGAAGAGCTTCTTTACCTCGTTAGCAACGATGATTGCCGCATCTCTCTGCGCTTCTTTTGTGGATGCGCCGATATGTGGAGTTGCTACTAAATTATCCAGTTCTAAAAGTGGACTACCTTCAGGAGGTTCATTCTCAAATACATCAAGACCTGCACCTGCAATTTTACCTTGAGTTAGTGCATCATAGAGGTCATCTTCTTTTATTACTCCACCTCTTGCACAATTTATTATAAAGGCAGTTTCTTTCATCATTTCAAATTCATCTTTAGAGATTGAATGTCTGGTTTCAGGGGTTAATGGAACATGAATGGTTATCACATCTGCATCCTTAAGCAGTGTTTTTTTGTCAACTACTCTTACTCCAAGTCTTGAGGCAGCTCCCTTAGTTATATATGGATCGTTTACCAGTATATCCATTTCAAAGGCCTTTGCCCTTACTGCAACCTGGGTTCCAATCCTTCCCATGCCTATAATTCCCAGAGTCTTGCCGCAAAGCTCTATACCCATAAAACTGCTTTTTTCCCATTTTCCTTCCTTAACTGATTTATCGGCAATTGAAATCTTTCTTGCAAGAGCCATTATCAATCCCATTGCATGTTCTGCAACGGTGATTGACGTTGATTCTGGTGCATTAACCACCATTATTCCTTTTTCAGTGGCTGCTTCAACATCAACATTATCTACACCTACGCCTGCCCTTGCTATGATTTTAAGCTTATTTGCAGCCTCTATTACCTCACGGGTAATTTTGGTTCTGCTTCTAATTATAATAGCATCAAAATCCTTGATTGCACCAATTAACTGTTCTTGAGTAATATCAGTATCAACAATCACTTCTGCTATATCTTTTAGCTTATCTACCCCTTTATCATTAATTTGATCAGCAATAATTACCTTCTTTTTGTCCATATTATTCACCACATATACTGTTAAATTTGTTAGATTAATAAAATTACCTTTAAATATATATTATTAAATGAATTAAATCAACTATTTTAAGTTATTGAATTCCTTATTTTCCAATAAAAATTTAAATTTGTTTCTCAATAATAATACATTAATTATTATCATGGAGGTGTTTAAATTACATATGCTGATACACAAAAGGAAATAGAGGATTTTTTAAAGGATAAAAACCTGATTGTAGCTTCAAACCGAGGACCTGTTGAATTTTATATCAAAAATGGCAAAATAGAGGTAAAAAGAGGCGCTGGTGGGCTTGTGTCTACTCTACTCCCATTTATGGCCACTTTTAATGGGACATGGGTTGCAAGCGCAATGACGGAGGGAGATAGAAGGATGGCAGAAGGATATGAGAAGTGCCTGGTGCCTATTCCTGAAGAAAATCCTGAGTTCTGTGTTTCTTTTGTTGTTGTAGAATCTGAAATCTATGAAGCGTACTACAGCGTCATAAGTAACCCTCTTCTCTGGTTTGTACAACATTACATGTGGAATACTCCATATGTACCTGTAATTGATGATAATACTCATAAAGCATGGCACGATAGCTATGTATACGTAAATAAAATATTTGCAGAGAGAATAATCGAAGAAGCAGAAACCGATGAGAGAAAACCCCTTATCATGATACAGGATTATCATCTTTACACATGTCCTGGATATATCCGGGAAAAGCTGGATGATATATTCTTAAACCAGTTCATACATATCCCATGGCCCCAATCCGAATATTTTAGCATTCTACCAGAGTATATGCAGGAAGCAATTGTTAAAGGGCTTTTATCCAACGATATAATCGGATTTCATCTTAAAAAATATGTTATGAACTTCCTCTACACCTGTGAGCCTTATGTAGAGAAAGTGGATTATGGTTCCAGAAAGATATGGCACGATGGTCGGATTATTTCGGTAAATCATTATCCAATATCTGTTGATTGTAGAAAACTCACAGAAAATGCTAAAACCAACGAAGTAATTCAAAAAGAAGAATTAATTAAAAAGATTAAAGGAGACTGTTTTTTAATATACAGAACTGACCGGGCAGATTTAAGTAAAAATATAATCAGAGGATTTAAGGCCTATGAACTTTTCCTGCAAAAACACCCTGAATTCCACGGAAAGGTTAAGTTTCTATCCACTGGAATGCCTACAAGGCAGCAGATTAAAGAATACTGCGATTACAGAGATGAAACATATAGAACAATCGATGAAATAAACGAAAGATATTCAAAAGACGGCTGGAAGCCAATTGAACAGCTATTTAAGGCGGATTATAACCTCGTGACTGCTGCTTTTAAACATTACGATTGTCTGCTTGTTAATCCCATAGTAGATGGAATGAACATTGTTGCAAAGGAAGGACCCATTGTAAATGAGAATAATGGAGTTTTAATACTGTCAAACGGAGCAGGTTCATATGAAGAACTTCAGGATTATTCTATTATTGTGAATGCTTATGATATCACTCAGACAGCAGATGCAATTTACAGGGCTATTATGATGAGCAATGAAGAAAGGGCGAGAATAATTGAGGGGCTTAAAAAGAGCATAAATGAAAGAAATGTATATATATGGATGCAGGAACAGTTCAAAGACATTAAAAAGCATTATTAATCATTTTCAAGTTAATTAAAAAAACTGTGATAAATCATTTTTTCCATTTTTCTCACTAATTTTCCAATTCATTGCGAAAATTGAGCCCATAAAGAAAATAATATTAAATCGTTCTTACATATTAAAGCATTAAATTATAATATTATTATAGAGGAGGAAATAACCATCCAAAATTTAGGTAAAGATTTAAATAAATTCCTCGAAGGTAAAATCTTAATATTAGCATCAAATAGAGGTCCAATAGAGTTTTACAGGGATTCAGATGGAAAGATAGGGATGAAAACCGGCGCTGGAGGAATGGTGCAAACCTTACTTCCCATCATGGAAAATATAAATGGAATATGGATTGCCAGTGCCATGGATGGAGCGGATGTTGAAATGGCAGAAAGATATCCTCATAATAGAATACCAATTCCAGAAAATAATCCTAAATTCTACATTCATTTTATCATTTTAGACCCAGAAAAATACGATGAATATTATAATGTTATTAATAACCCCTTAATCTGGTTTATACACCATTATATGTGGAATTTACCTCACAATCCCCAAATAGGTGAAGATGTTCATAGCGCCTGGAAGAGTTATGAATATGTAAATCAGAAATTTGCAGAAAAAATCATTCATGAAGTAAACGAATGTGAAAAAGAGCCACTAATTATGCTTCAAGACTTTCAACTGGAACTTTGTCCGGGTTATATACGAGAACGGTTTGAAGATATCTTTTTAAATCAGTTTATACATATTCCATGGCCGCAGCCCGATTATTTTAGAATTTTTCCAGGATATATTAGAGAAGCCATAATAGAAGGGCTTTTATCAAATGATATCCTCGGTTTTCATCTGAAAAAATACGTGAAGAATTTTTTAATGACCTGTGAAATGTATGCTGACCACGTGGATTGGAAAGAGAGCGTAGTCCACTTTAATGGCCGAAAAACATATGTGAGGAATTATCCCATTTCTGTTGATGGAAAAAAGCTTAAAAAAATCTCTAAATCTCAAAAAGTACTCAATTACGAAGAATATGTTAAAAAAATCAAAGGAAACAATTTTCTATTCTACAGAACCGAAAGAACAGACCTCAGCAAAAATATAATCAGAGGTTTTAATGCCTACGACATTTTTCTTGAAAAATATCCCCAATTTCAAGAAAAGGTCACTTTTTTTATAACCGGAGTATCAACCAGAGAAAAGGTAAAGGAATACAGAAATTACAAGGTAAAATTAAACCAGACCATTAATGATATTAACCAGAAATACTCCAAAAATGGATGGAAACCTATTATTACCCGCTTTGATGCCGAATATTCGCTTGTAACCGCAGCATTAAAAAATTATGACTGCCTCCTTGTAAATTCCATTTACGATGGGATGAACATAGTTCCCAAAGAAGGAATCATATTAAATGAAAATAATGGAATTTTAATCCTCTCAGAGACCACAGGATCTTATGAAGAACTTAAAGATTATTCCATTAATATCAATGCATTTGATATCAAAGATACTGTAGATGCAATGTATAAAGCAGTTAATATGAACATTGAAGAACGTAAAAAACGTTTAGAGGAACTAAAAAGAATTGTTCGCAATTATAATGTATATTCATGGATAGGTGAACAATTTCGAGATATTCAAAAACTATTTTAATGTTTTAATCTAAAACTAAATCTAATTATTTAGAGAGGCGGAAAGATGATGATCGATGAGTTTATTGTTGTAAGTTCAAATTATATTCCTGGATTTAAAGCAGTTGAAACCAGAGGTTTTGTATATGGATTAACAGTACGAAGCAGAGGCTTAGGTGGACAGATAGGTGCTGGAATACGTTCAATGTTTGGGGGAGAAATAAAAGAATACGTTAAAATGATGGAACAGTCAAGAGATGAGGCGTTGCGCAGAATGGTTGATCATGCTCAATCAATGGGTGCTAATGCTGTTATAAGCGTACGTTTTGACTCAAATGACATTTCAGATATCATGCAGGAAATTCTGGCCTATGGAACTGCAGTTGTAGTTGAAAGGGAATAATCGATAAAAATGTTTGAAGGAAATATCAATGTTAAAGGTAAAGAGATACCAAAAACCCTTCTTGGAACATCTCCATTTATAGGAGCTGCCCAGTTCGGGCATAGGGCAAGATTATACCAGTTAGATCTTTACAATCAGCCTGAAAACATTCTTAAAGTGATAAGAAAGTCTTATGAGCTTGGAGTTAAAGGAATACAGCTTGTACCCTATGATGCTGTGGTTCAGGCGCTTCAATGGGCAATTGATGAAGGCTGCGATTTAAATATTGTGGGAACTGTACGTCCCAATTGTGAAAGCGAAGATATAGTGCTTTTAAGCGAACTTGGAGCAAATTCTATGCTGCTTCACGGTATGATCACTGATAAATTAAGTTTTAATTATCTGGAATTAATATTGGAGGAAATTCAGGGAACTGATGCTATTTCTGGTCTTGTAACCCACAGACCGTTTAATACAACTAAAAATCTCATTAATTCTACCATAATTGATTTATTTGATATTTATATGGTTCCTGTAAATAAAAACGGTTATCTTATGGATACTGATGTATTCATGAAAAATGAACGCGCCGAACTTAGATATTTAATTAAAAAACTGGATAAAACCATAATTGCTAAAAAAACAATGGCTGCCGGAATATTAACTCCAAATGACGCTTTTGATTACCTTAAAACATTGGATTATGTGGATTTAATCACAGTTGGGATTGCATCAGAGGCAGAAGCTGAAGAAACCTTCACATTATTAGCAGATAAATAAATTATTTACTCAATTTTTTTTTTATATGCTTCAGCCATTTTAATTTCTTCATTTATTCTATTTAATTCTGATATGACTTGTTTAATATGTGCTTTTTCGCTTTCTATATTCTTTTTAAGTTCGTTATATCTTTCTTTATCTTTTTCCGGGTCAGTTGCATTTATTTGACTTTTCCAGTATCCAATCTGCCTTTTAACTGCATCCAAATATTCCATTTCAACTCTTTTTCTGTCTTTAATGATATTAATCGTACTTCGAATTTTATAATATTGTTCTTTACCATAATCTTCTGAAGGCATGACTATAATTATGTTTTAACAAATATGAAAAAGTTGTTATTCTATACATCTACAACAGAAATTATTCCAATAAATTTATTATAAATCGAACTCGTATATAGACATGCATTAAAAAAATTTACTTTCCAAAAAAATAAGATTTTATTGAGAGCAGGGAATTGTATCTGGAATCAGAATGGAGATGACAACACTTATTTTTTCTTATTCTAAATAAATAAATCCTATAAATAAGATTTTAGTTTGATTTCTTATTTTTTAAAATTTTACTTATCCATTATTTGCTGTTAGATGATTATAACGTTTATTACAAGATTTAAGTAAAAAAATGAAAAATATTTGTTTTATAGTGAATAACCAGATGTTTCAAACTTTCCAAACTCTATAACTAACGTATCGTGCTTTAAACAAACGTGATTTATTGAATTATCCAAAAATAATTTGTGTAAATAAGTTATTCATCCACTATAATTTTATAAATAATCATGGAATTAGATATTCCAAACTCACATATTAAATACTACAACCCATTAGCAAAACTTGATTCTGTTAGATTAAGAAGCTTTAAAATGGTTAAAGCTGATAAATGGCTTAAAGAAATTGAAGAAGAACTTAAAATAGCTAAAAAAGATAAAAAATTTCTGAAAGAGTTATTGAGTTAGTTAAATGAACTTTGAATTCATCAAACTGACCTTGAAATGCAGAACAATGAGCTAAAACATTCTAAAGAAGAACCTTCAAAACTTTACAGCCATTTATCATTAACTAATATAATCATGTGCCCCTATAGGATATTTACATTAAATCAAGATGGAATAATATGTAATGTAAACCTTAAAGGAGCTGAATTACTTCAATTAGGAAAGAAAATTATTGGGGGTAGTTTTAGTAAATTTATTCCAAAAGATAATAAAATAAGTATTATCATTCACTGGAAAATGCTATTAATAGGAGGAGTCAAAATTAAGTGTTGTAAATCAAATTAAAAAGATAATATCAATGTATTTTATGCATCCATGGAATTTTGCCTTTGTTAAGATGGATTAAAGAGAATACAGAATTATGGATATTACCAGGCGTAAAAAGCAGAAGAACAACTAAAAGACAATTTTAGAATTAGAACGTTCCAATGAGGATCGCAGTAGTTTAATTATTATGCAAGTCAGAATCTAAAGAACCTTTACATGCCTGCATAGTTTTTATAACGGTGCTATAAAAATAAGCTTGATGAGGATGCACTTGATAGCTTGATGCATGAATTTTGAATATGAAAACCATCGAGAACAGGTACTAAAAATACTTTTAAAGAATAAAATCTTTAAAATGTTTAATTTAAAATTTAAGTTATATAAACGGGATTTTAAAACAGGGCTATAATTCAATTAACCTTTGAAAAAAATCATCTTAGCATTTCATTTGGATGTGTTTTTGTCACGTTCTTTTTCCCGTTCTTTATGTTCTTTTTCTGTGATAACTTGTTTATCTATTTTCTCAATTTCATCTTTAATTTGCTTAATGAGTATTTCCTCATTTTTTATTTTATCTTTAAGTTCGTCATATCTTTTTTTATCTTTTTGCGGATTAGTTTCTTTTAAACGATCATTCCAGTATTTTTTCTGTTTTTTTATTACAGCCAGATATTCTATTTCAAATTTTCTTCGTTCTTTAAATGTTTTAAGAATTTGTTTATGAGTATCTTGAAATTCCTTTTCTAAATCTGCCTTTTTTTTGGATTCACTTGTTATTCTTTCATGTTCCGTTTTTTCTGGCATGAAATACCCTCAATTAATAAATATTAAGTTCAAATTCATTTTCATTAAATTAATTAAGGAATATGTTCCTTTTGAATTTTAATTTCATTATCTATGTGCTTGATATGATCTTTAATTTTATTACAAACTCTTTCTTCCATTTTGAGCTTATTTTTGAGTTCATTAAGTCTCTCAATATCAATTACATTAGTCTTTTCGATTTCTTTCCAGTATTTTAGATGTTTCTCCACCAGATCTAATTGTTCCTCAGATTTTCTTTTGTTGTTCAAGATTTTTTTACTATCTGTTTAGTGGCTTCTATCCGCTCTTTTTCCAGTTCTTCTTGTTTACGGATTACCTTTAACATCTTCTTTTCATCATATCCTTCTGGTATATACAGTATGTCTGATGTTATATTAAAAATTATTTAAATTGGGTTTGTAGAATTTAGTGGGTGTTGGAAAAATCTGTCAAAAATCTCATAAAAAATTCTCCAAATTTTTTTGGAGCACGAAAAAACTTAGTTTTTCCTAAGCTCTGATTCGCATGTCCAGATTTCCCGGCAAAAAAAATTTGTTAGCCCTGATTTCCTTTCTTCTCCTAAACAGGATTTATATATTAAAGGAAAAAAAAAATTTGACAAAAAAAAATTTCCATCCTCCCAAAAACTTTACAGTTCCTAAAAATTAATAAAATTAAAAATTTTTACTTTTTCTAAGAATTATCACTTATTCGTATCTTTCTTTAATAATTCAACGGCGGAAATACAAAAATTCTGAATGAAAATAAGCATTTTAGTAAGCAAAAAGATTTGATTGTTTATAATTCATTTTAGATTCGAATTAATAACTTAATGCATATTTAGATTATTACAAATTAAATAAGAAAATATAACTATCAATTAAATCATAAAAATTAGCATTCATATATGAAATTCAGTAAATCAAATATTTAAAGCTTAATTTATATTAAACAGTAAGTAAAAAGTTTATCATGCAAAAGGAGGATTTTAATGAAGAATCAAGGGAAAGGAAAATCAAAAACAAACTCCAAAGAAAAAAGAAGAATACCAGTAGTTGGTATTGGATCTTCTGCTGGAGGGCTTGAAGCTTTAGGAAAGATGTTCAATCAAATGCCAACTGATTCAGATTTGGCTTTTGTCTTGATTCAACATTTAGATCCCGTTCATAAGAGTTCCATGGTGGAGTTACTTTCAAGATATACCCAGATGGAAGTTGTGGAAATTCAAGAAGGGATGCGAATTAAACCAAATAGGCTGTATGTTACTCCACCAAACAAGAATGTAGGGATTATCAATGAAATATTGCATCTTGTTGTACCTAAAGAACCTCATGGTTTAAGGAGACCTATTGATTTCTTCTTTCAATCACTTGCAGAGGATCTTGAAGATTATGCAATTGGTATTATACTTTCCGGGTTTGGATCAGATGGTACTATTGGTATAAGAGCCATTAAAAGTATGGGAGGTATGGTAATGGCCCAGGATCCAAATTCTGCAGTTTCTGGAAGCATGCCTTCAAGTGCAATAGATACAAACCTTGTAGATTATGTTGCAATACCAGATAAAATGCCAGAAGATCTGATTTCTTATGTAAAACGCCTCGGTAAAAAACCACCTAAAAGAATAATTGCTGAGGACGAAGAAGCTCTTAGTTCCATTCAAAAAATTCTTATTATAATCAAAAACCGAACTGGACATGATTTTTCACTTTACAAAGAAAGCACAATAAATAGAAGAATTGCAAGGAGAATGAACGTTCATCAAATCGATAAAGTCTCTGATTACCTGAAATATATTCAAAAAAATCCTGAAGAAGTTAATATACTCTTTAGAGAGCTACTAATCAATGTTACAAGCTTTTTTAGAGACCCTGATGCATTCAAATCCTTTAAAGATAAATTTATAAATGAATTACTTGATAACAAACAGGACGGTGAAAAAGTCCGTGTGTGGGTTCCTGGTTGTTCCACTGGTGAAGAGGTATTTTCAATTGCCATGATCATTCAAGAATATATGGATCATACCCCTAAAAATCTAGAAGTTCAGTTATTTGGTACTGATATAGATGATGATGCCATAAACATTGCACGAGCAGCAATCTATCCAAGTACTATTGTATCTGAAGTAAGTGAAGAACGCCTGAAACAATTTTTTATAAAGAAAGGAGACAGTTATAAAGTTAAGAAAAACATCAGAGAACTGGCAATATTCGCCCCACACGACGTTCTTATAAACCCTCCTTTCAGTAAACTCGATGCCATATCGTGTAGAAATCTTTTAATCTACATGAATAAAGACGCTCAAAAGAAAATACTGTCAGCATTCACTTATGCCCTGGAACCTGGAGGAATTCTATTCCTTGGCCCTTCAGAAAGCATAAGCGATTTTGTTGAAACATTTACCACCCTCGATAATAAATGGAAGATATTTAAATCTAAAAGGAAAGCCCTTCGCCCAGCAGAAAATTTTGTGACTTTTCCATATGCAAAATTACCCCAGAGGAATATTGAAATTGAAGATTTAGAAATAATCGGAAGAACTGATGCAATTATTGCCAGGAATGTGGAGAAACTACTTATTGAAAATTATGCTCCTTCAACTGTAATTATCAATAAAGAGGGAAGAATTGTTTTCATTCATGGAAGAGTAGGAAAATACTTAGAACCTGCTGAAGGGATAGCAAATTTAAGTCTTGTGGACATGGCAAGGGAAGGCATTAGATTTGAACTGAATTCTGCGTTAAATGAGGCAATTTTTAAAAATAAAAGTGTAATATACAGAAATTTAGATGTTAAAACCAATGGAGAATACCAGACTATTGATTTAATAGTAAAACCCATTAAAGAGCCAAAAGTGATGGAAAATCTTTTAATGGTTACATTTAAAGATATTGAACAACAGGAAACAAAAGAAAAAATTCCTAAAACCACTCCTAAAAAAGATAAACGTATACGAGAACTGGTGGATGAGTTAAATGTCACCAAAAACCGTCTTCATACTACAATAGAAGAGCTTGAAACTTCAAATGAAGAGTTAAAATCAGCCAATGAAGAGTTACAATCGATGAATGAAGAGCTTCAAAGTACCAATGAAGAATTAGAAACCTCTAAAGAAGAATTACAGTCCTTAAACGAAGAATTGCTTACTGTAAACACAGAACTTCAAAATAAGGTGGATCAGCTTTCAGAAGTTAACGACGATATGAACAACCTCTTAAACAGTATTGAAATACCCACAATATTTGTTAATAAAAACATTAAGATAAAGCGTTTCACCAAAGAGACAACTAAATTAGTTAATCTCATACCATCAGACATAGGAAGACCTCTAAAAGACATTGTATCCAATGTAGAATATGAAGATATGATTAAAGACATTAGAGAAGTGATGGAAAGAGTGATTTTCAAAGAAAAAGAGGTACGTACAAAAAATAATAAATGGTATCTTGTACGAATAATACCCTATAAAACCACAGAAAACGTCATTGATGGTGCTGTAGTTACGTTTTTAGATACCACCGAGCTGAAGGAATTAGAAAAAACTGCAGAACAATTAGATTATGTTGTAGGCATTGTTAACACTGTAAACGAGCCACTTGTAGTATTGGATAATAAATTAAGGGTCATATCTGCAAATAAATCATTTTATCAAGAATTTAGGGTTGTTGAAGAAGATACCATCGGAGAATTATTCTACAACCTTGGAAATAAACAGTGGAACATCCCTAAACTGCGGAATTTACTGGAAAATGTACTACCTAAAGACGAAAGGTTCGAAAATTTCATAATTGAACACGATTTTTCGGATATAGGGCATAAAAAGATGCTTTTAAATGCGAAAATGATTCCTAAAAGAGTTATACGCGGAAAAACAATAGGTAAAGGGCTAATTTTTCTTGCAATTAAGGATATAACCGATAAGTCAGGAGAAAAATAGTATTCACTCTTTTTTTAGAAAAATGAAAAAATGATTTATTTTAGTATAAATTAAACAATTCTAGAAAATCCCTTTTAGAGGGAGATCGTAAAATGGATAGAGACAAAGAATTACGATATATCGCAGAAGAAAAATTGCGTGAAAAGAGAGAAAAAATACATAACCTTCCAGAAGGTGTTGATGCGCTGGTTCATGAGCTTCAGGTGCACCAGATCGAACTTGAACTACAGAATGAAGAATTAAGGAACTCAAGAGCAGAATTAGAGAAATTAAGTGAAAAATATTATGATCTCTACGATTTTGCCCCTGTTGGGTATTTTACTCTTGATTTATCCAACAGGATAACTGAGGTAAATGCTACTGGTTCGGATTTATTAGGCTTTCCAAAAGAAAATTTAGTTGATAGATATTTTAGATGGTATGTAATCCCTGAATCTAATAAATCGTTTCATAATCATTTCAATAAATCCTTTAGAAAAATGGAGAAACAGACATTTGAGATTGGGCTAATTAAAAAAAATGGTGTCATTTTTGATGCGCATATTGAATTACAGCCCTATCATGGAGATAAATACAGGCCATATCAAAGTGATATCTATTTAAAAATGGCAGTAATTGATATTACTGAACAAAAAAATCTTGAAAGAGAATTAAAACGTTCAAATAAAGAATTGCAACAATTTGCTTATGTAGCAAGTCATGATTTGCAGGAACCATTAAGGACAATAGCAAGTTTTACTCAGCTTTTAGCACAGCGTTATGAAGGACAGTTGGATGAAGATGCTGATGAATTTATTGAGTTTATTGTTGAAGCTTCAATTAGAATGAAACAGCAAATTGATGATTTATTAGAATTTTCAAGAGTAATGACCAGAGGCGGTGATTTTAATAAATTAAAGGTTAAAGAAGTTATAAAAGAAATAATTTCTGGTCTAAAAATATTAATTGAGGAAAATGATGCTGAAATCAAATGCGATTCCTTGCCAGAAATATATGCGGATCCCAAACAAATTGGAAGATTATTCCAGAATCTTATAGCTAATTCTATTAAGTTCAGGAAGCCTGATGTCCCTCCAAGGATTCATATTTCTGCTGTTGAAGATGAAAAAAATAATGAATATATATTTT
>DAVZ01000004.1 GCA_002505765.1 Methanobacterium sp. UBA176
CAATATTTCATATTCGTTAATTATTGTTCTTTCAGTAAGACATATAAAGTCAAAAATATTTCAACAAATCTGCTCAACACCCAATAACTTTACAACCCCCTATTTGATAGAAAGTATTTTATTATATTAGTACGATTTTATATTGTAGGCTTATATTAGAATTTTCAGACTTGATCAAACCATATTAGTTAGTGTAAATTAAATTCTGTTTATTATCTAAGGAGCTAAATCGTAAACATAATATTTGGAGGTTTTTAATGGTAAAATTTGCATCTTATGAAGTTAGAGATATTTTTATATCTATGATAGTTATTACTCTGGCATTTTCAATTTTTTTCCGTAATGATTATGACGGTAATTTTTTGTTTTTAATTCCTGCAACATTAATAGGTGTAGTGCCAGGTTTTCTTTTCCATGAGCTGGCTCATAAATTTATGGCAATTAGATACGGGTTTGATGCAGAATTTAAGATGTACATGCCAGGATTATTTTTAGCCCTTATAAGTTCTTTTTTCGGAATAATACTCGCTGCTCCAGGTGCAGTACACATTAATGGGGACAGAATGATATCTGATAAAGAAAATGGTAAAATTGCTATAGTAGGGCCATTAACTAATATTGCATTAGCTATTTTGTTTTTTGTGTCAGTTATCATTATTTTTGTTATAGGAACCATCACAGGTCTTGATAGTAGTTTTGACACTTTAATGAATTCATCGTTAGGCTACTTAATTTATATTGCAATGATGGGATTTGTAATAAATAGTATTATGGCAGCTGTTAACATGATACCTTGGGGCATATTTGATGGATCAAAAGTATTTGACTGGAGTAAAATGATATGGGGAGTAATAGCAGCTATTGCTTTTGTAATGGCCATATTTACAATAATATTAATGATGTAAATAGAGCATCTATAAAATTAAATAACTAAAATTAATAAACCATAAGACGTTGGAAATTTATATTTTTTTTGTAAATATATAACCACATTTAAGGAAGATGTATATTAAAATAAGGCTGTAATTTCAACTGATATCCTCAATTGAAATTACTTTCCCATTTTTAAACCTGAAAATAGTAGTATATTGAATTTTAATTAATTCATTCTTATTAGGCCCATCAGGTATATTCACAGCTAAAACACCTTTAAAATCCACCTTATTTTCTACCATATCTTCCCCAATCTTCTGCTCCAGTATTTTCATTTCCCTTTTTTCAAATAAGTTAAAAGCCTGTTCTATCTGATTTTTAAAGGCATTTTTACCTTCTAATTTAAGCGTGACTTCATCTGCTGCAATATTTTTAAATGTCATATCTTGGTGGAGGTTTTTAATCATTCCATCAATATTAAATCTGTTATAAGAATCAATGTATTGATCAACAATTCTCTTCATTAATTTTTCTTTCATGTTATGCCTCTTTAATAAGAATATTATAAGTTACTAATTCCCGATATTCTATTATTATTAAATTTCAGTTATTAATTATTTAAAAGACTAATCTGTCTGAAGGACCATGGTAGCCATATTGGAATAATTATCGCTCCTACAACCACCAGTGATATTATAAAAACTGCTATATTCTGAAGAATACTGTAAAATGACGCATAATAAAATAACCATATTCCAAGAAACAGCAGCCATAACAAACCAATGATAATAGTTGCATAAATTCTTTTAGGCTCTGGTTTTGTTCATTCATTTTAGATTCTCCCTTTGATCAATTATTATATATACTTCATTTCTATTTATTGTTATGAGTAAATTTCAAAAACAAGTAACCACAATTTATCAGAAGCTTTACAAACTTTACGGTCCTCAGGGATGGTGGCCCCTCATCAGCTTAGATAACATAAATCCCAATAAGACTGGGGCAATTAGAGGTTATCACCCTGGAAATTACGACCTGCCTGAAGAAAGAAATGATGTGTATGAGGTAATTCTGGGGGCAATTTTGACACAGAATACACTCTGGCTGCAGGCAGAAAAGGCGCTATTTAACCTCAACCAATTAAATGCAATTGTGCCTGAAAAATTATTGGGTTTAGATAATGAAACATTGAAATTAGCCATCAAATGTGCCGGATTTTTAAATCAAAAATCAATCTATCTTAAAGAAATTACCAGATTTTTCATCCAACTGGATGGCAGTGTTCCAACAAGAAATGAATTGATTGGGGTTAAAGGAGTTGGGAACGAAACTGCAGATTCGATCCTTCTTTATGCCTATAAACAACCTGAATTTGTGGTAGACACCTATACAAAAAGGATATTTTCGTATTTAGGAATTGTAGATGAAGATATTAAATATATGGAATTGAAGAAATTGTTTGAGTCAAATCTACCCCACGAAATATCTGTTTATAATGAATATCATGCATTAATTGTTGAGCATGCTAAAAGATATTACAGTAAGAAGCCCTATGGTGTGAATGATCCTTTGAAAGAAGATTATGGAAGATAAAATGCCTCGAAACATATTTTCAGAGATCAGCGTTATTATAATAAAATTAACCTTCAATTCCAGATTTTTCCTTGCTAAAACATGCAGAAAGGTACCTCCACTTGCAAAACTGGTTGATAAGCTATTTTTTGAAGGTGATGATATTCAGGTTCTCCCGCGTGATGCTGCAATAAAATCTTCATCTGAAATTGAGATAAATAAATCTATTCAAGTTCCAGAAAACACTGCATTGCCCAGCGATGTTTTAAAAGAAATGATAATGAAATCTAAATACCATTTTATTATGAATTCATGTATATGCAGGGTTTCTAACGATTGTAAAGATTATTCTCAAGATTTGGGATGTCTATTTTTAGGAAAAGGTTCTAAAAGAATATCCACCAACCTGGGAAGGGCAGTTACGAAATTAGAAGCTCTTAAACATGTGGATAAATGTCAGGAAGCAGGACTGGTTAATATCATTGGCAGAAATAAAATTGACAGTGTATGGCTAAATACAGGCCCTAAAGAAGAATTACTGTCAATATGCAGCTGCTGTCCATGCTGCTGCCTTTGGAAAATGACACCCCAACTCCCAGATGAGCTTGGAAATAGCATATATCCCATGATTGGTGTTGAAATAGACTACAATGAAGATCTTTGTACTGGATGTGGGAACTGTAGAGAGGTTTGCTTTATTTTAGCCATTGAAATATTGGAAGATAAAGCAGACATTGATATGGAAAAATGTAGAATCTGCGGAAGATGTGCTGAGATATGCTCAAAAAGAGCTATTAAAATTAGAATGGATGATTATGCTATTCAGCGTTCGGTGGAACGTGTTAAGCCACTTGTGGATGTGGAAAGGGAATAAATTAATTTAATTTTTGTAATGGTTACTGAACCTTTAAACTTGTAATTTATTTAAGTTAATATGATAAATTATAAATGTAAATAAGGGTTTCAGTAATTATATTAATAGTAATTTTTATATTGGTGATTAAAATGCAGTTTCCAACTACAAGAATGCGAAGATTAAGGAAAACACCGCAAATCAGGAAAATATTAAGTGAAACAAAACTAAATCCTGAGAATTTTATTTATCCAATGTTCATCAAAGAAAATCTGAAAGACGGCCAGAAAGAGCATATTGACACCATGCCTGGCCAGTACAGATATTCATTGAACGATGCGGTTGATGAAGCAAAAAGGCTTGAGAATTTGGGATTATCTTCAGTTCTTATTTTTGGAATGCCTGAAAATAAAGATGAAGAAGGATCATCTGCATGGGATAAAAAGGGGATAGTTCAAAATACTGTACGCAGATTAAAAGAAGAAACTGACCTGGTGGTTATAACTGACGTTTGCCTGTGTCAGTATACTTCCCATGGACACTGCGGAATCATCAAGGATGAGAAAATAATTAACGATGAAACACTGGAATGTCTTTCAAAGATTGCTTTAAGTCATGCTGAAGCAGGAGCCGATATTGTAGCGCCATCTGACATGATGGATGGTAGAATAGATGCTATTAGAGTGGATCTTGATCTAAATGGCTACGATGATACAATTATAATGTCTTATGCTGCAAAATATGCTTCTGCATTTTATGCACCATTTAGAGAAGCAGTATGTTCTGCTCCATGTTTTGGTGATAGAAAAACCTATCAGATGAACCCTCCAAATATTAACGAAGCCCTCAAAGAAGCGGAACTTGACATAATTGAAGGAGCGGATATATTGATGGTTAAACCTGCTATTGCTTATTTAGACGTGATCAAAGCAATTAAAGAAGAATTTAAAGTGCCAATCGCGGCCTATCAGGTAAGTGGTGAATATTCAATGATAAAAGCTGGTATAAATGCAGGATACCTTACAGAAGATGTTATATATGAGTCCCTTATCTCTATAAAACGTGCAGGGGCTGATCTTATCATATCTCACTTTGCACCTGAGTTTTTGAAGCATAACATGTTTGAGTATTAAATAATCATAAAAATGAGGAATAACAATGAATCCAGAGTTAATTGCAAAGATAGCTCAAATTGCATCGGTTCTTGAAGTTAGCGGTCATCCCAAGCCTGGAAATGTGCACAGAACCCAGGACTTCGATGATATGGTTTTTGAAGATTTCCTTATAAGCGGAGTTGTTATTGGAGATTCAATAAAAAAGGCTGCAGAAAGAGGTCAAATGTACAGAAATGACACTGGTTCTCTGAAAAAAATTAGATTAGGTGAAATAATTAAGGAAGCAATCATAGAAACAGATAAATGGATTGGTAACAACACTAATTTAGGCATAGTTTTGTTGTTAACTCCATTAGCTGCTGCAGCAGGTATGAGTGAGGATTTTACCTATTTAAGAGAAAATGTGGGAAAAGTTATGGATGCAACTACCCCCGGAGATGCTGTTAACTTTTATGATGCTATAAATATAGCTGATGCCGGAGGAATGGACAATCACGCTGAACTGGATGTTGCAGACGTGGAGGCCAGGGACAGGTTAATTAAAGAGAACATAAATATGTACGAAGTGCTTGATATGTCTTCAAAATGGGATTTATTATCATATGAACTTACAAATTTGATGCCAGTTACCTTTGAAACAGGATTTCCAACATTCAGGTCAGTTAAGCCAGAGTATGGAATAAATAAAGCTATAATTCAAACATTCCTTACCATACTTTCTGAAAATCCTGATACTTTAATTTCAAGGAAATATGGCAATGATATAGCCAGAATGGTGTCTGCAGACGCAGATTCGATACTTCAAAATGGAGGAGCCCTCAGTTCTGTAGGTCTGGATTTAATTATCGAATTCGATAAGCAGCTTGTAAGAAACAAATTAAATCCTGGAACAACTGCAGATTTAACTGCATCTTCCATTATGGTTGCCTATCTAAATGAATTCGGATTTTAATTATTTAAAAATATCAAATTTATCTATCAAATATCTTAATGGTTTAGGGAGTAAAAATAATGCTTCAAAATATTATAGACGAATTAACACTGTACGAAAAAATGGTTTTAAAGGCATTAGAATCTCTGGGTTATGAATCATCACCAGAAATGATCGTCAAGACTCAACGCATAGATATAAAGGCGGTAATGAGTGCAGCCGGTTCGCTAGCCTCAAAAGGACTTATAGAAGTTAAAAAAGACGTTGATGAAGTCATCAGTTTAAGTGATACTGGAAAGGAATATGCAGAAGAAGGTTTACCCGAGCGAAGAATATTGATGTCTTTAAAAGATAAGGAAGTTATTCCAATGAATGATCTGGACACTGAAACTGGTCTTGTTCCTTCAGAAGTTAAAGTAGCAATAGGATGGCTGCTTAAAAAGAAATGGGCAGTGATCGATAAGGGTAACGTGAAAATAACAGAAGAAGGTAAGAAGGCAGTTTCCACAGAACACAGCGATGAATTACTCCTTGATAAATTACTGGAGGCAAATAAATTACTGCTTTTCAAGCCATCTAAATTAATTTTAGAGGGATTTAACCTTTTAAAGAAAAGAAAAGGATTAATAGACATTAAAAAAGAGTCTAAATATAATTTAAAAATGACTGAAAAGGGAAAACAGCTCCTTGAAATAGGAATCAAAATAAAAGATGAAGCCACCCAGTTAACACATGAACAATTAAAAACCGGTTCCTGGAGAGATCTGGAATACAGAAGCTACGATATTAATGCTGAACATCCTGAAACATTTCCAGGCAAAATACACCCATTACAGAGAACTATTGAGGATATAAGGCAGATATTTATTAAGATGGGATTTACGGAGTCCAGAGGTTCAATTTTAGAATCAGCATTCTGGAATTTCGACTGCCTTTTCCAGCCCCAGGACCATGCAGCTCGTGAAATGCAGGACACTTTTTATATAGGAGAACCTGAATATGTGAATTTACCAGATAAAGAGCTGGTAGAGAAAGTTGCAGAGGCACATGAAACTGGAGGTTACACCGGTTCTGAAGGATGGGGCTATTCATGGGACGTTGAAGTTGCAAAACGGTCAGTGCTTAGAACACACACAACCTGCGTATCTGCAAGGTTTTTAGCCGAGCATAAGCCACCCCTTAAAATGTTTTCAGTTGGAAGAGTATTTAGAAGGGAAACAGTTACATACAAGCACCTTCCTGAGTTTCATCAGGTTGAAGGGATTGTAGCAGCTGAAGATATCACCTTCAGAAATCTTCTGGGTATTTTAAAAGAATTTTACCATAAACTGGGCTTTGAAGTAAGATTCAGGCCAGCATATTTCCCTTATACATATCTGTCTTTAGAATGTGAGATTTATCTTCCAGAAAAAGAAACATGGATAGAGCTCGGTGGAGCTGGAATGTTTAGACCAGAAGTATTAGATCCCCTTGGTGTTGAAACTCCTGTTGCAGCATTTGGTCTTGGTATTGAAAGACTTGCCATGCTACGGCTCGATATAAAAGACATAAGAATGCTTTATAAAAGTGATATAGGATGGTTAAGGCATTTACCAGTGAAATTAGATTGATTCAGTTTGTACTGGTTTCAATCCATAAATTCTTTATTTTTATTTAAAAATAGATATACTGCAATCAGTAATTAACAAAATCAACTTTTAATTAGTGATTTAGTTAAAAATAACTCAATTAAAAAAAATATAAAAAAAAAATGATGATGTAAAAAAATTACATCATTGGTGGCATTCCACCAGGCATTCCGCCCATTCCTTCCATTCCTTCCATATCAGGAGCTTTACCTGCACCACTTGATGCGATAACGTCGTCAATACGGAGGATCATTTCTGCGGCTTCTGCAGCGGATTGAATGGCCTGTTTTTTAACTCTTTGCGGTTCAACAACACCAGCTTTGTACATATCCCGTACATCGCCTTCAAAAACGTCTAATCCCATGTATAAGGATTTTTCGTGGGCTGCTCTTAAATCCACAAGTGCATCGATGCTGTCCAGTCCAGCGTTTTCAGCGAGTGTTTTTGGAACAATTTCCAGTGCTTCTGCAAACGCTGAAACAGCTAACTGTTCTCTTCCGCTTATGGTGTCAGCGTATTCTTTTAATCCTTTGGATATAGCAATTTCAGGAGCCCCTCCACCAGCAACAACCTTTTTATCTTCAACGGTTGCTGTAACTACACCGATAGCGTCGTCTACTGCTCTTTCGATTTCATCCACAACATGATCTGTTGAACCTCTGACCAACAATGTGACAGCCTTAGGATCTTTACATTCTTCAACAAATATCATGTCTTCGCCGGAGATTTTCTTTTCAACCACTGTTCCTGCTTCTCCAAGGTCATCGTAAGAGAGATCTTCGATGTTGGTTACAACATTAGCACCGGTTGCTTTGGCCAGTTTTTCCATGTCGGATTTTTTAACCCTTCTAACAGCCATGATACCTGCTTTAGCTAAATAGTGCTGTGCAAGATCGTCAATACCTTTCTGGCAGAATAAGACATTTGCACCAGAGTCTTCTATCTTGTTGATCATGTCTCTGATCATCTGTTCTTCCTGTTCAATAAATGCCTGCATCTGTGCTGGGTCTGTTATTCTGATTTCAGCGTCTACTTCTGTTTCTTTAACTTCTATTGCAGAGTTCAATAGTGCTATTTTTGCATCTTCTATTTTTGATGGCATTCCTGGGTGTACCCTTTCTTTATCGATTATTACACCCTGAACAAGTGTTGATTCGTCCACTATTGCACCGTCTTTTTTCTCTATCTTTATGTGATCTTTATCAATTTCACCATCTTCTTCAACCTGTTTAACTGCACTTACAATGAGTTCAGCCAATGGTTTACGTGCTTTTTCAGTTCCTTTTCCGGTCATTGCAGTCATAGCTACTTTTAGAAGAGTGTCCCTGTCATCAGCATCTATTGAAATAACGTTTAATATTTCCTGGGCTTTTTCAGCTGCCTGCCTGTAACCCATGGATATGATTGTGGGGTGAATATCCTGATCAAGTAAAGATTCTGCTTTTTTGAGTAATTCACCGGCTATAATAACTGCTGTTGTAGTACCGTCACCCACTTCATCTTCCTGGGTTTTGGCAACTTCAACAAGCATTTTAGCAGCAGGATGCTCAATATCCATCTCTTTAAGAATGGTTACGCCATCATTGGTTACAACAATGTCTCCAAGGGAGTCCACGAGCATCTTATCCATTCCCTTTGGACCGAGAGTAGTTCTTATTGTCTCGGCAAGGACTTTACCCGCCATAATATTCATTCTCTGAGCATCTCTACCTAAAAACCTGTTAGTACCTTCTGGTAAAATTAATATTGGTTGGTTTCCACCACCTAACTGTGCCACATTATCACCTCTATTATTTTTTATTTTGTATATTGTTTTTGTATTTTATCAGTGGGTTAGAGGTTCTATAAATAATTTTCTATTATTATCTGCGACTCTAATATTAAGATATGAAGGCTATCACCAGTAATCCCCAATTTTTAATCAAAAAAATAAAAAAAATGAATTTAGAAAGGCAATGAAGCATAGATGTTTTTCAATATGTAAGTATTAGTGTACCAGCTATTTATTACACCTAATGTATTGCTTAGACTTGTGGCATCCGCACTATACCATCTGCCATTTACGTATAACTGTGCCCATACATGACCGTAAGTATTTCCGCTTTTTTTAAAGGTACATGTACCATGCACGTATCTTGCAGGAATCCCTGCTGCTCTTGCTAACGCCACTAACAAATGTGAATGGTCCACGCAGTTCCCTTTCATGTCTTTTAATGTTCCTGATGCTCCTCGTACTGTATTATAGTAAAATGAATATTTTAGGTTATTTCTTACGTATTCGAATATTTTCACAGTATTATTATAAGTATTACGTTTTTGTACAGTAATGTATGGTTGATATTCGCTTAATACTATCTGATAATTATCATAATCCAGTAAATATTGATTATATTTTTGATATGCTTCTAAATAGTTATTATAAGCTGTATTTGCCTGGGTCCATGCATCCAGTGCTTCCTGATATTTGGTCATATTATTATAATCGGCAATTTGTGGTTCAGGTCCTGGATTTTCAACATATGCTGGCTCTTCTACTGGTTTTGGTGGTGTTGGTGCGGGTTTGGGATTGGGTATAGTTACATTCTCTAAAACAGTTATGGATTGCATTTTTGCCACTATCTCAGGAGTAATTTGACAGTTAGCTGTCGAGTACCTACATTGCTCTGGAGATATATCCTTTACAGTATAGGTCCTGGAAACGTATTTGTAGTAATATCTATAGTAGTTTTTGTAAACATACCTTGTCCTGTACTTGGTTTTCCATTTGCCGTTCTTTTTATACCTTATTTTAACTTTAATCTTTACTTTTTTCCTTACTTTGTAATAGACTTTGATTTTATCTTTTACAGTCACTACATAGTCTGCTTTTACTTTTAAATAGTTTTTATGTTCATTTGAATCGTTTATCAAGCTATTACCTGATACGGACTGGTTTTCATTAGTTGCAGATAAAGGAAAAACGCAAATTACAATGCTTAATACTAGTAGCATTGTAGAAATCCATTGTAGATTAATTTTACCGCCTCCCTATCCTGATTGCCAGATAAAAAAATTTAGGGCTTCTAAGGACAGTTAATAATCAATTTAAAAATATATATAAATCTTTTGATTTAATTTTCCAAAAAAAGTTTCCATTAAGCTCTTTTTTAAATTTAAGACATGCTATTAAAAAATTAAAAACTTCAAACCCTAAAATTATTCTTTGGTTTCTTTTTTTAATAATATATTGATATTGAAACTTCTTATAAAAAAATAAGGCATGATTAAGGGTTTTTTACCACTTTCATATTATTTTAAACCATTAAATCTTAAAATTAAAGCGCATTAACTTAGAATGTAGTTCATAAATAGCTACTTATATAAAAAGGGTGAGTATCTAATAATTATTATTAAATACAGCTTATTTTAGCCATTTAATGCATTTTTTTACAACTGTAAATGTCATATTTTTAATTAAATCTCTGAAACTAAAAAAAATAAATTTAAGTCACAATTCGTGACTATTTTAATATTCATCTCCTTCAGGTATCATATTTTTAAGATCCATGTAAAGATAGTTTAAAACCAGTGTGAAGTATGGTGTTACCACTGAATTTACAATAATACCTATAATTATGCCCAATGCCAGCCCAATTATAGGAATAATTCCTAAAAAGGCACTGATAAGTCCTACAACAAAGCTTATTGCTCCAATTATTAGGGCATTGATAATTAGCACTATAAGTACTTCAAAGAAATTCTTTTTCACTAATTTAAAGCTATCTTTGAATGATCCAGTTATGGACTTTTTACCTACAATAACAGATTGATATATAAATACAAAGAACAGGAAAACCCCAAATAATAGTATTAGTGAGATTAGACCCCCTATTACCAGCCCTATTATGCCTAATGTACCATTAGGATCAGCTGCTAGCAAAATTACACCCAATATAAAAGGTATTACAGTAATAGCAGTTAAAATACCGAATATAATACTAACGGCTATTATTTTTAAAGTATATTTCTTTATATATTTCCATGCAATTCCTAAATCAGGTCTTTCACCTAACACGATCCTTTTAGACATTCCCACAGTTGCTACATTAATCAAAATATTTATTATCACGGCTATAATTAAAATTACAACCATTACCACAAAAAACAGAGAAATTGTGCCTAAATCAGGATTAGCCATTGTAGATGCCGAATATGGATTATAATTAATGATTTCCTCCCCATAAATACCAAAAAATCCTAAAAATAGTGCACCATAAATGATCATATTTACTAAAATATTTCCAGCAAGGGCTGGGACAGCAAGCAATGGATTCTTGGTAAACCCATTAATGGATTGTGAATAATAACTACCTATATCCATGAAATTCCTCCTTGATTTTTAATTAAGGATAGTTATCAATCATATAAATAGTATATTATTAATTTTGGGTCTATATCTGTAAAATTAAATAAATTAGTTTCCTATAATAAAAAAATGTATATAAAATTATTATCTATTCAAAACCTGCAATTCATAAAAATAAATGTAATTTAAGGTTTAAAAAACATATAAATTGGAATTATTGTTCTACTTTCTCCCAGATGATTTTATTATCTTCTCTGGATGATTTAATATAATTTTTTCTTTCCAGATTTCTTAAAATGCTTTTAAAATTATCAAGAGAGAGCTCTTTAAAGCCTATCTCCAGTATATGGTCATAATGATCTTCTGTTGTGCCTTTATCACCCTTCAGCAATGCAAGAACCTGAGATTGAAAGGATGTTAAATCTTTTTTGGGTTTTGCAGTAACAGCATCGAAGTAGAGCTTGATCTTCTTAAGATCTTCCATCTCAGTCTCTTTTTCATTAATAATTTTAGTAAATTCAACTATTTTAGCTTCCTTTACCTTTAAGCTATTTTCAAGTTGGGCGATTAGTTGATCTTTTTCCTTTATTACCCCTGAATCCACCTTAGATTTTGATTCTTTCTGACATTTTTTAAGATCGATCTTTAATTTACTGATTTCCAGTAAACATGCTTTAACCAGTTGTCTTAACTGTTCAGTTTCTTTATTTTTCAAGATAGGCATATATCATCATATATATTAGAACTTATTTTTAAACTTAATGCTTTACTTATTCATTAATTTATTTTTAAGCTTTATTATATCATTTTCATATCTTAAAAATACAAGAGCAATAAATATGCCTATTAAAGCGCCAGAAATAACGTCAGAAGGGTAGTGAACTCCGTTATATACTCTTGAAAACATTATAATTACTACAAATATGAAGAAATAAATAAAAACACTTTTTTTCCTGATAATAGTTAGTCCGTAAACAGTTAAAGCAATAAAAGAGGCTACAGAATGTCCTGATGGCCAGGAATAGCCATTGATACTTACCAACACTCTTACACCTTCAAGTACTTCATATGGTCTTGGCACCGCTACAACAAGCTTTAGGAAATCTGTGATAAAAAAGCCACCTATAAGAGCAGTTATACACACTAAAGAAGCATTTCTCTCTCTTTCCCCTCCAAAAATAAATATTATTATGGAAATAACTACCCAAAAGATGAAATATCCTATTTCAGACATAAGGGGCATTATAAAGTCAAAAATAGGATTTTGCATGTTGACGTTGATTAAATAGAAAAATTGAATGTCGGTGCTGTTTGAAATAAACATCGGTTCTAACATGGTATCATCGTGTCTTAAAATAAGTAATGTATGGACTGCTTAATTTTTTTTGGCTTATAAAGTTATCAAAAATAATGGAAGTTAAGGTTAAATTTTACATTATCTCAGATATGAGTTCTGCATTTAAAATAGAAGCGCCAGCCGCACCTCTTATGGTATTATGACCAACCAATACATATCTGAGGCTGTTATCAAATGCATCATCTTTTCTAACCCTTCCAACAGTAACAGCCATTCCTTTATCTGTATTTCTATCCATTCTTGGCTGCGGCCTGTTTTCTTCCTCCCTGACTACAATGGGGTTTATAGGTGCTGAATAGAGATTCAGTTTTTGTGGAAGACCTTTAAATTTATTGAATGATTTTTTAACATCATCCACCTCTAAATCCTCTTCAAATTCGATGAAAACAGCTTCTGTATGTCCATCTACAACTCCAACCCTGTGACATGATGCACTAACTCCAAAAGATGCCGGAGTTACAGTTTCACCATCATAATCGCCAAGTAGGTAACGGGTTTCAGTTTCTATTTTTTCTTCTTCCTCGCCTATAAAGGGCACCAGATTATCTACAATGGCCATTGAAGGCACACCGTTATATCCAGCACCAGAAACAGCCTGCATAGTTGAAACATATACCCTTTTTATGTCATATCTGTCATAAAGCGGTTTTAAAGTAATAGTCAATGCTATTGTTGTACAATTAGGATTTGTAACCACAAAACCATCCCATTCTCTGTTTTTTTGCTGGATTTCAACCATATCAAAATGTTCGGGGTTTACTTCAGGTATCACCAGAGGTACGTCTGGTTCCATCCTCATTGCACTTGCATTTGATGCCACAATGCATGACCTGGCAAACTTAGGCTCAACAACTGCAGCAGTACTTGCTGGAAGTGCAGAAAATACAATATCCACGTCTTTAACTTCATCTGGGTCTGTATCCACTACAGTAATGTCTTTTACACTTTCTGGTATTTTGCTATCAAGATACCATGTTGCTGCGTCTTCATATTTCTTTCCTGCTGATCTTGCAGATGCTGTCAGTGCAGTGATTTCAAACTTTGGATGATCTGCCAATAGTTGAATGAATCTCTGCCCAACCATTCCAGTTGCTCCGAGAATACCTACGTTTACCATATAAATCACCTGATCATAAATTAGGAAGTCAATATTTAAATCTATTCCTATTTACCCAACAATGTTATTTTTCCATCGTGTTTTTGAAGTCCTAACCTTAATTCACCGTCATAGACTTTTGTATATCCATTTATTATTTCAAACATAATCCCTAATTTAATTTTATTTACTGGAACGATGTTATCCCAGAGTTCTAAAATAATATCTCCAGTATCATCTCTAATTTTTACAAGAGTCAGTATTTTAGTGCCCTGTTTATATTCCAGTTCAATCACATCTTCAATATTTACTATTTCTCCCTTTAATTTAATCTGGCTTAAGCCGCTTTTTAAACTGCTTATATTAATAATTCGGTTAATTGGTGAAAACCCTTTGATGGTAAATTCTCTGAACCCCTCTACCTTACCCATTTTTCCGGAAATTTCCACTTCATCCCCTATTTTAGAGGATTTAAGTCTCTCATTAGTTCCAATAAATTTTATTGCAATGTCTTTTCTAATTTTACCTGATATATATGCTTTTTTATTACCTAGATATCCTAAAATTCCAGTAAATTTAACAGTTCCATCTTCAGAAATGATTATTTTTTCATCAGCCACTATTTTATTGAAATCCTTCCTGTGTCTTTGATAAATTCCCGATAAATTGTAGGCCTTGCAGGATAAGACATATTTATCATCAACATATTCTTTTGAGGTTTTATGGCTCCATAATCTTAAAAAAAAGCTCATAGCCTCCCTTACAGCACTACTCTCATTTGTGTAAATGTTTGCTTCAATTTGAGGTATTCCTTCATATTTCCTGGGTGATCCAAGACCGCTTCCTGTTAAATTGGAAGATCCTACGATTATCTCCCTGTCATCCACTATTATCATCTTTGCATGGATACTGTTGTTGTATTTTATGGAGATATTATCTCCAAAAATGTTTTTCCAGCGTTCAACATCGTCCAATTGATGTAGTCTTCTTAAAACATCTTCTTTTTCCAGTTTAGTTATTAAATAGACTTCTAAATTCTTATTTTTAGATAATGCATTTTCAAAAGGGATAACAAACTCCTCACCCAGAGTGATCCATGGATATACAATGTAAATATGGTTCTTTGCCCTGCTTATAACATCATGGATCTTCCTTAAAGCGCTTCTGTCATCCTTTAAGAAAGTGGGGATAAATTCAGTTACAGACTCGTGTTTCTTAAAAAGCATTTCCTACCCCCTAAACACCAGAAAATATGAATTAAGAATAAATTTGAATTATTTTAAACCTAAAACATCTGCCATGTCGCTTATCTCACCTTCAGGTGCCTCCATAACATATCTAATGGCTTTAATTACTCCATTAACGAATGCCTGTCTGCTGTGAGCTCTGTGTACTATTTCAATTCTTTCTCCATCTCCAGCAAAGAGCACAGTGTGATCCCCTACAATGTCTCCTCCACGAACAGCATGCATTCCAATTTCCTCTTCAGTACGTGCGCCTACTATTCCCTGTCTTCCATAAACGCATGTCTTATTTCTTCCAAGTTCATCAGCTATAATTTCAAAAGCCTTAACAGCAGTTCCTGATGGTGCATCTGCTTTATGCTTGTGATGAGCTTCAATTATTTCAATATCGTAATCATTTAAAATTTTTGAAAGTTCCTTTAATACCTTGAAGAATACATTTACTCCAACCGCCATATTTGGAGCTATTACTGCTTTTATCTGGTTTTCTTTTATGGATTCTCCCATTTCATTCAATTGATCATCAGAAAATCCTGTTGTACCCACAACCACATTAACACCATATTTAGCAGCAGTTTTGACTGTGTTGACTGCAGCATTTGCAATTGTAAAATCGACAAGAACATGAGGATTCTTTTTTGCTAAAACCTCAGCAAGCATTTCTGCTCCGTTAACTGGAACATTAATACTACCAGCACCTATTACTTCACCTATGTCCTTTCCTTCTAATGGGGTATTTGGCGCTTCTATTGCTGCTACTACCTTCATATCATTCTGTTTTAGTAAAGTTTTAATTATTTCCGAACCCATTCTTCCACTTGCGCCAGTTACAGCCACTTCAATCATTTTATCAACTCCATAATAAATTGTAAATACTCTTGGATTAAATTAAATCAAGATTTTGGAGCACTTCTCTTAATCTTACCTTACTTTCATCTTTAAGAGGTGCAAGAGGCATTCTAACATGTCCTGCTGGCCTTCCCATCATAGTTAAAGCAGTTTTTGCAGGGACAGGGTTGGTTTCAATAAATAGAACTTTCATGAGATCATATAATTCGTAATGTGCTTTAGCAGCAGATTCAAAGTTTCCTGCCAGTGCATAATTGACCATTTGACTCATACGTGCTGGATCTACATTTGAAACAACGCTTATGACTCCTTTTGCTCCCATTGCAATCATAGGAAGTGTTAAATCGTCATTTCCTGATAAAATCATGAACTTGCCACTTTCACCAACTTCATCGATTTTTTTAATTATTTTTGAAACTTTGTCCATGTCTGGATTTGCCTCTTTTATAGCAAGAACATTATCCATTTGAGCAACCCTTCCAATGGTATCAACGTCTATATCGGTTCCTGTTCTTGAAGGCACGTTGTAAACAACTATTGGTATATCAGTAGAGTCGTTCAGCAATTTATAGTGTTCATAAAGGCCATGAGGTTGGGGTTTATTATAATATGGCGTTATAACTAATGCAGCATCTGCTCCCGTGTCTTCTGCGTGTTTCACAAGTCCAAGTGCTTCTTTAGACGAATTACTTCCAGCACCAGCTATAGTTGTAATTCTACCATTAACTTCATCGATTAAAATATCAACCAGCTTACGGTGCTCATCATGAGATACTGTGGCAGATTCTCCTGTAGTTCCCACTGCTAATATCCCATCAACTCCCTTTTCAATCAAATAGTTTATATTTTCACGGGTTCCTTCCTCATCTATTTCATCATTTTCTGTGTATGGTGTTACCATAGCTACTATTGTTCCTTTCAACTTCATTTTAAGACACCTTTTACAAGTTCATAAGCCTTTCTGCCGTCATTCCACTCTACGAAAATAACTACAGATGTTTGACTTGAAGAAATTTCAACAATATTTATCTTTTTTTTCTGTAAAGGTTCGGTGATTTCTGCTATTACTCCAGGAGTGTCAATAAAATCCTGGCTTGAAACACTGATCATTGCTATTTCCCTTCCCAGGGATAGAGAACTTAAATCATCGGTCTGGACAACAACATCATGAAGAACTTCATGGGCGTGATCAGATTCTGCTTTAT
Source organism: Methanobacterium sp. UBA176 (assembly GCA_002505765.1). Classification (GTDB taxonomy): domain Archaea; phylum Methanobacteriota; class Methanobacteria; order Methanobacteriales; family Methanobacteriaceae; genus Methanobacterium_D. Next base: position 17,069 of record DAVZ01000004.1, read on the forward strand.
TAATGAACACAGTTACGGAATTTTGACCTGTAGATATTCCATAAATGTTAATTTTATGTTCTGCTAGGGTATCAGTGATTTTAGCTAAAATTCCAGTTTTTGTGAGGATTTCTTCGCCCACAACAGCGATAACGGATATTGGTTCGCTGTTTAACGTTGCACTTTTTAGCAAATCGTTGTTATTTGACGGTCCAATTATTTCAGTTCCTGGAGCTGATAAATCTCCATGTTCGTAACCGATTATTTTAGCATCTATCTTAGGATCTTTATATTTTAAGGCATGAGGATGTAAAACCTGTGCACCGTGGGTTGCAAGATCTCTCATTTCCTCAACAGAAATTTTATCAAGTTTTTTAGCTGTAAGGAGTTTATTAGGGTCTGTAGACATTACTCCATCCACATCGGTTACAATGATAACTTCTTCGGAATTAAGGCAATGTCCAAGGAGAAATGCTGTTATATCGCTTCCCCCTCGCCCTAAAGTTGTAATATTCCCTGTTTCATCCTTTCCAAGGAAACCGCAGACTATTGGTATTACACCTTCATCTACCATCTTTTTAATTGCATTTGATTTTTCTTCCGTGGCTTTAAAATCAACTTTTGCACTTAAAAAATTATTATCTGTAATTATTGGCCAAGTATCTTTATAGGGATCTACATATTCGGATTTAACGCCTAAAGATTCAACCGTTGCTGAAAATATTCTAACGCTGGTCATTTCACCCATGGAAAAGACTTCTGCAAGTTGCTTATCTGTTATAGAATTTCCCATAGAGCCATTTACAACTTTTAAAAACTCATCCGTAGTTTTATTTATTGCAGATACGACAACTACAATTTTCTTACCTTGCATATATTCATTTACAACTGATTGAGCTGCTTTTCTAATTTTTTCCCCATTTCCAATGGAAGTTCCTCCGAACTTAGCCACAATAATCCCCATCAAATGTCACCTGTATTCATTGCGATTCTTGTCCAACCAATCTGGTTATATAACCTGCGATTTTATTTCTGAGATGTTTAGTACTGACAGTTGAAAATTCTTCCACTAATTTTTTATTCTCATCAAAGTCAGTTGTAAATTTACCTTCGTAGTTTTCTATCAACTCTTTAGCAGTTCTTTTAACAAATGATGTTCTTATGTTACCCATTGGTATTCCTCCTGAGTATTTCTTCCTGTTCTTTTTTACTTAAATCAGTCAAAATTTTCATGATTTTCTTAACGTAACGTTCATCCAATCTATAGTGTTCCGCTATTTTTTTTCTTTTATCTTGAATATAATCTTCTCTCTTTTTATCTTCTATTTCCATACTTAAAAAAATCTTAGCATTAATGATATCTCCTGCAAGAGATGTTCTTTTTGCTATTAGATCTATGATTTCTTCATCGATCTGGTCTATTTTATCTCTGGACTCTTGAAGAATTCTTAAAGCATCTGCCCTATCCACAGTTAATCACCTTAAAATGACCTAAATAGTCTTAATTATCTTTGTACCTTCATTATCCACATTAGTATGAATGATATCTCCAGGATATGATTTCCATGAGTCCAAAACATTATCAAATTTGTTATCATCTACTACAGCAACAAATGAAGGCCCCGTTCCTGACAGTCCTGATGCAATTGCACCGGCATTTAATGCATCAAGGGCAATATTAGGATTAAATTCAAGCGCTGCACAATATAAAAGTCCATTCAATGTTAGAGCTTTATAAACATCTCCATTTAATGCAAGATCAAATGCTAACCTCACATAAGGAGCTAGAAGTTTCATTCTTTCAATATCAGATTGTGCAGTTAATGATTTTTTATCTGGCATGTATATTAATATATTTTGCTCTTCCATGTTCCCCTTCTTTAAAATTTTTCTTTTAAAGTTGTCAGTGATGCTTAATCCACCATAAAATGAAGCACTTGCATCGTCAAATGCGCCTGTAATTGTAACCCCTGCCTCAAGGGAAGAGTCAATAGCCATATTAAGAATTTCAAAATTGCTTAAATATAAATCAGAACCATATTCCTCAATCAAAGCTAATACTGTTGCCATTGTAACTGCATTTGAAGTTGCACTGCTGCTGGAAAGACCTGATGCAACTGGAAGATCTGAAAATGTTTTTACCCTTACTCCATTCTCAATGTCGAATCTTTTAAGCACATTCCTTGCGCAAATTTCCATTAAACCTGTATCCACCTGTTTATTTGATTCACATTCAATCTTCGATCCCTTTAATTCCACTTCTGCAGTAACATATAATCCAATACCAAATGCAGCGCCGCATCCTGTTGATATTGCATTTATAACAGTTGCAGAACCAGGAGATTTAATGACAGTCTTCAATTTATCACCTTTCTGGTGGTATAAATAATTAATTCTAAAGAAATTAATAATTATCTTTATATCATTTAAATACTTATATAGATTAACTTTAAAATTGATAACTTAAATCAAGCATATTCTCAATAAATCAAATTTGATCATGTTAAGTGATAAAATGGATAGAAACACTAAATTATTAATAGGATTGGGTATTTGTGCAGTTTTTCTATTGTTTATTATTTTTATAGGAATACTGGCATTTTTTGGATTCTCATTGGGAAACACAGTGGCTATTATCCCTATTCAAGGTGAAATAGCATATGGATCGTCTGATATATTGGGAGGAAATGTTGTTAATCCTGACACTATAAAAAACCTTATAAAACAAGCCGAAGATGATGAATCAGTAAGTGCAATTGTGCTTGACATTAACAGCCCCGGGGGAACTCCCGTTGCAAGTGAAGAGATTATGAATGATGTTAAAAACTGTAAAAAACCAGTTGTAGCATGGATAAGTGATACAGGAACATCAGGAGCATATCTGGTTGCTTCACCAGCAGATAAAATAGTTGCAAGTCCTTCATCCCTTGTTGGAAGTATAGGGGTCATATTAGACATTATAAATCTTTCTGAACTTTATAAAAATATCGGAATAACCAGAGAAGTTATTAAAGGAGGGAAATACAAAGATATTGGAGCTGATTATAGAAATATGACTCCTGAAGAAAGAACAATGCTCCAGAAAATGGTAAATGAAAATTACGATCATTTCATCGCCCTGGTTGCCCAAAACAGAAAACTGGATGCGAATTATGTTAGGAGTATTGCAGAGGGACAAATATACACAGGAAACCAGGCCAAAAACGTTAAGCTCATTGATCAGGTGGGAAGTAAAGAAGATGCCCTTGACATTGCTGCAAAATTAGGTGGAATAGAAGGTGGTTACACCATTATTACCTTAACTCCATCCCAAACATTTGAAGATCTATTAAGCAGTTTATCCTCCAAAATTGGATATTCCATTGGAAAGGGAATTGGAAGCTTAACCGAAGAAAATACCATTAAAAATGTCCTGTATTAAAGATAAGGACAATAAGTTTAAATCTTAAAAAAATTAAATATTTATTTTATTAAAACAGAAATTGAATTAATCTAAATTTAATTTAATCATTATTCAAGGAGGATAAAAATGACTGTTAAAATTGAAGTATTTACATCTCCTTCATGTCCATACTGCCCTATGGCCATAGAAGTCGTTGATGCAGTTAAAAAAGAAATGCAAGATGCTATTGAAGTTGAAAAAATTGATATCATGCAGGATCGCGAAAAAGCAATTGAATATGGTTTAATGGCAGTTCCGGCAGTAGCAATAAACGGTGTGGTTAAATTTGTTGGAGCTCCTGAAAAAGAAGATCTTAAAAATGCTATACAAGAAGAGATGCAACAAACAAATTAATTAGAGAGATGGAAAATAACATTGCTTCTCCTAAAAAAGAGTTTAAACATGAAACAATTGATAAAAAAAATTATCCTTTTGGCATTACCACAGGAAGCGCAGCAACAGCCGCTGCTCTTGCAGCCTTCCTATCCATCAAAAATGGAGTAAAACATGTGAATATAAAAGCACCTGTTGGAGTGCTTAAAATTCATGTGAATTATGTTGAAAAATTAAATTCTTATTCTGGAAGGGCATGCGTAATAAAAATGCCCTATAATGACCCTGACGTTACGAAAGAGCTGCAAATATGCGCAGAAGTCGTTTTAACTGATGATGGTCAAATTAAAATTACCGGCGGAAAAGGTGTTGGTATGGTTACCAAACCTGGATTGCAGGTTCCGGTAGGAAAACACGCTATAAACCCCGTTCCAATGCAAATGATCCGCGATAATCTGATTGAAGTTCTACCCAAAGGTGCAGGAGCTGATGTTACAATTTATGTGCCTGATGGAGAACAGATCGCTCGAAAAACAATGAATGAACGGCTGGGGATTAAAAAAGGTATATCCATACTTGGAACTACTGGTATTGCTCGACCCATGTCCTCTAAAGCATACAGAGAGTCACTTACCTGCCAGGTTGATGTAGCACTCGCTGAAGGATGTAATGAACTTATTTTTGTTCCAGGCAATATTGGAGAAAAATTAGCACTTGAGATTTTAAATGCTCAAAAAGACCAGATAATTCAAATGGGTAATTTTGTTGGTTTTATGCTGGATAATGCCGCTAAAAAGGGTGTTAAAAAAATCACTCTCTTTGGACATGCTGGAAAACTTATAAAAATTGCTGCAGGCATATTCAATACAAAAAACAGCGTTGCTGATGGAAGGCATGAAATTATAGCCGCTTATTGTGGTCTTTTAGGTGGGAGAAAAGAATTAATTGCAGAAATATTTAAATCTAAGACAACAGAAGATATGATAGCTATCCTAGATAGGGAAAATCTTACCAGTGATGTTTTTAATGCCATAGGGGCAAAAATAAAAGAGAAGTGCCAGGATAAATATAAATTAGATTTCGATGTTTATATTGTAAAAATGGATGGTAGAATTTTAAATACTCATTAATTAATTATTTAAGGTGAAAAGATGAAGATCTGTATGGTTGGTTATTTTCCGCCTCATTTAGGAGGTATTTCTTCATACACATATCTTTTATCCAAAGAATTGATTAATCGCAAGGATGAAGTTTTTGTTTTAACATATCCCCATGAAAACGTAGGGGATACCAGTGGGATTAAAGTATATACAGCACCAACTTTAAATATAAAAGGACTTAGAGGGTTGATATTTTTTATATCCGCTACTTTAAAGCTCATGAGCATTGTAAGGAAAAATAAAATTGATCTTGTACATGCACATTATATTATGCCTCCAGGACTAATAGCTGTTATTTGTAAAGGGATTTTAGGAGTTAAAACAGCTGTTACAATTCATGGATCTGATATATTCGTTTTAGCCCGTAAAAGGGCTCTAAGAAATTTGATTAAGTACGTTTTAAATAAAGTTGATTATGTTTTTGTTGTTAGCGATTCAATAAGGGATGAAGTCTTGAATTTAGGTATTGAAGGAATCCAGAATAAGATTAAAGTTACCTACAACGCCGTTGATGTTCAAAAATTCAGACCAGATCAGGAAAGTAGTTTTAAAGAAGAAATGAATATAGATGCTCGAAAACCAGTTGTACTTTTTGTAGGGAATCTGGTCTGGCAAAAAGGCGTTGGATATCTTATAAGAGCAAAAGAATTCCTCAAAAAAGATGCTGAAATTGTTATTGTTGGTGATGGACCTTTATTTGAAGAATTTAAAGGCATAGTAGAATTTGAAAACATTGAAGAGATTAAATTCGCTGGTGCAAGGAAAGATATAGAGAAGATAATGGCTGCTGCCGATGTTTTTGTTTTGCCTTCACTATCTGAAGGTCGCCCTTCAGTCATTCTTGAAGCCATGGCTTCAGGTAAACCAGTTATAGCAACAAATGTAGGGGGGATACCTGAACTCGTAAATGAACAGGTTGGAATACTTATTAACCCTGAAGACCCTGTAGGACTTGCTGAAGCAATAAATAAATTACTGGGAGATAAAGAACTGAGGGAAAAGATGGGAAAAAATGCAAGAGAGCAATCTATGCGGTATGCATCCATAAAGATTCCATATTGATTTCCATTATCGTTTGTCAAATTCATAGAATTACTTGTATACAATTTCAGGAGTTGAATCATGGAATATAAAGAATTTACTCACCTTTCTAAAAAAGGCGTGCACATGGTGGAAGTTTCAGATAAACCTGTTGTAAAGAGAACTGCTGTTTCACGTGGCAAAATATGCTTAAATGAAGAAACAATAAATTTAATAGAAAAAGAAGAGATAAAAAAGGGTAATGTACTTACCACAGCCCAAATCGCCGCTATTGCTGCGGTAAAATCAACCCATCACCTTATTCCACTTTGCCATTCTCTTAAAATAACCGGTGTTGATGTGTTTTTTAATTTGGGAAAAAAAGATATAGAAGTAGAAGTATGTGTAACCTCCCTTGGAAAAACCGGTGTTGAAATGGAGGCTCTTACAGGGGTAAGTGTAGCTCTTTTAACAATTTGGGACATGGTAAAAAGTGTTGAAAAGGATGATGAAGGCCAGTATCCATCTACTAAAATTTCTGATATTGTAGTTATTAAAAAAGAGAAAAAATAAAAAAAATTAATATCTTTAAGACTGATTAACTAACCTTTTATAGCTCCGCCAATTGCTCCGCCGATTCCCATAAGGATCAAAGATTGGATAATTGATATTACTACGAGGACTATTCCTGTTGCCAGTCCTGCTAAAAATCCAGCAATACCTGCAAATAATGCTCCGCCAATCACTATCAGTATCGCCAGTATTATCCCACCAAAAGCACCAGCCACGGCGGCATTCCACGCTCCATTCAGAGCACCGTCACCAACCATTAAACCAACAATTAATCCTGCTACAAACAGTCCAATATAGAATCCAATTGGGCCTGCCAAGCCAAATAACCAGGACAGTATTATAGATAAAACAAATCCTATAACTACTGCCACCCAATTTACCATTTAGTACCCTCCTTTAACACAGTAGTATTATTATCTATTTTTTAATATATATTAATCTTTATAAGATTTTTAGAGGTTAAAATAATGAATGTGTGATATAAATATTATTTTCAGTGAAAAATTTATTAATCAACTGTTATAATTAACTAAGAATGATCAAACCATCTAAAAAAATCAATAAGCATTATAGGGATGATACTGGGCATTCTATTTTGGTAATGTACTTTTAAACCGTAAATCTTCATGTTTTAGCCATATTACAGGTGTCTGGCTTATGATAATCGGCATAATTCAATTCATGATCACATACGATGAAACATGATAAAATTTTATAATTTAAACTATAAATTAATATTGAGATTTTATATGTTTTTATTTAAATTATAAACCTTAATTATAACGAATTTTAATATTAAAAGCTGTTTGGATAGGAATATAATTATGATTAGAAAGTATAATAAACATAACGAACTATTAAATTCATGGAAACTGTACAACCGCAGGTCAAAGATATAATCAGTGATTGTTATCCCCAGATTAAAGAATTGAATCCTGCCCAAAAAGCAGTTTTAGATTCAGGTTTACTTAAAGATAACTCTAATTATATTATTGCAATACCAACTGCAAGTGGAAAAACTATTCTTGGATTAATAGCTGCAATAAACACCATATTAAAGGGTGGAAAAGTTGTATATGCTGCACCTCTTATTTCAATACAGAATGAAAAGCTTTCAGAATTTAAAAAACTCGAAAAATTTGGAATACGCACAGGAAAACACCCTAAAACTTCAGATCTTTCAGTTATGGTATTTGAATCATTTGATGCACTTACACGCTTTTCATGGAATTCCCTGCGGGAAATAGATCTCTTAATAATCGACGAATTTCACATGATCGGTGAATATTCAAGAGGCCCTACAATTGAATGTGCAATAACACGTGCAAGAAATTTAAACCCTGCTATAAGAATTATTGCACTTTCAGCCACATTAAGGAATATGGACGAGCTTTCAAGCTGGTTGGATGCAGAAGTTGTAGAGCATGACTACAGACCAGTACCACTTTACAAAGATGTTCTTATTACTGAAGAATATGAGCTTAAAAACAAAAATGACGTGGTTCTTAAAGTTTTAAACCAATCAATTGATGACTCATCACAGATACTGGTTTTTGTTTCAACAAGAAGATTCACTGAATCTCTGGCTAATTTCATTTCAGGAAAGGTAAAAAAGAACGTTCCTCGAGATAAAAAGCTCAAATTTAGAGAGGTTGCCCGTAAAATTCTTCAGGTGCCTGAGCGTCGTGGAACGCGCCCAACTTCAATATGTCTTAAACTTGCTGAATGCGTTGAAAACGGAATAGCATTTCACCACGCAGGACTTTTTGACAAACAGCGCCAGATAATAGAAGATGAATTCCGCGCAGGAAACCTCTACATGATCACTGCTACGCCAAGTCTTATGTATGGTGTAAATTTACCGTCTAAAAATGTTATTATAAGAGATTACACCCGATGGACATCCAGAGGCCCACAAAGCATCCCAGTATTCGATTACGAACAGATGTCAGGTCGTGCCGGCCGGCCTGGTTATGATACCGAAGGATATTCATATCTAATTGCAAAAAGTATTGAAGAATCCTGTAATTTAAAAGATCATTACGTTTATGGTGAAATAGAGGTAACAAGTTCCAGGTTAATTGAAAATAAAGACTCTGTCTACAGACAGATTATAGCTCAAATTGCATCCACATTGGCAAAAAGCCCCCAAGAAATCATTGAATTTTTCGAGGAAACTTTTTACGGCTTCCAGATGAAGACAAACGATGTTTTTGGCGCTTTTGCAGTAAATACAATTGAATATGAAATAAACAGTGCACTGGAGTTTTTAATCCAAAATCAGATAATCCAGATGACCCCAGAAGGACTTAAAGCAACTGATTTTGGTAACCTTATTGCAAGGAGCAATTATTCAGTGGAAACTGCTGTCAGACTCAAAGAATATGCAAAAAAAGAAGATATGGATGAATATCAGCTCATTTATGCCATTTCAAGGACTCCTGACCTGCCTAAAATTTCTTTTAAAAGCAGGAAAAATAAGGAGCCTGTCAGGGATATGTTAAACGATAAAGGGGTTTTTGCAGTAGAAATAGGTAATGATGAAGCCACTGCAGCATCCCTCATGGAATGGATAGACGAAAAAAGCGAATATGAAATAGAAAACGCCTTTAATGTCTATGCAGCAACAACAAGAAGGGCCGCATATGAAGCTTCATTAATGGTAAAATTCTTTAAAGAGATTTGTGAAGTGTTCAACCTATATTTATATTCTGATAAACTTGATAAGTTATCAGCACGCCTATATTACGGAACCCGCGAAGATATACTCTTACTTGTTGTAAGCATCAAAAGATTAGGCCGAAAAAGGGCACGTGCCCTTGTAAATACATTTGGAAATGATTTAAGATATATTTCTAAGGACGAATTAACTAAAATTGATGGAATAGGACCTAAAATAGCTGAATCAATTATGGATAAATTTGGTAAAGAAGAATTTGCCAGATTCAAACCATGAAGTTGAGTATCAATGGCTGAAACAATAAATAAACTCAATCATAACAATAAAATAAGTAAAAAAGTATTATTAAAAGTATTGAAAAATGAATCTGACGATATTCATATTTCAGATATTATGACTTCTTATGCTCAGCTTGTGGAAGATGGTAAATATGTGCAGTCCAATTATCAAAAAGAATATCTCGATGCTTACATAAAGGGCTTTTTAATGAGAGTTAAAGAGATAAGAGAGGATAAAACAGAATATAAAGGTTTTATTGATGAAAGAAAACTGGAAGTGGCTTTAAATACATTAAAAGAACAGGAAAAAATGATTGAAAAGGAAAGATCATTAAAATCTAATTTTTTTAAAATCTATGAAATTGTCTCTCTTTACACCACCTTCGTTCTTGAAGAACCCATACATCCAGTTGGAACTCTGTTTCCAGGTGGTTTTAGAGTTAAATTTGAAGGAAAGACCTATTATTGTCCTGTAAAAGAAAAACAAAAGGATAATCCTGGTGCGGTATGCTGTTACTGTATTGCTGAGCAGGATGAAAAAGTTTAACATTTCTAATGAGGTTTAATTATGGCTGAATCCATTGAAGAACTTGATTTTTCCATGAAAATTTCTAAAAATGAACTTTTAGAAGTTATAAAAAAGGAAGCTTCAAAAATTCATATGCACGATATAATGCTTGCCTCTGCATTCATTCATGAGGATGCAAAGTACATGCAGGCCGGTTATAGAGAAGATTTTGTGGAAAATTTTACAAGAGCATTTATAAACCGCTTTAAGGATATTAAAGAAGATAAAAATAATTATGAAGGATATATAGATACTGAAAAACTTAAAGAATTTATTGAAGTGTTAGATAATTTAATTAAGGAATCTAAAATTAAACAGGAGCTCTATTTTTTACGATTAGCAAAAATCGTGTCCATTTACACCACTTTTATTTTGGAAGCTTCAATTCATCCTGTTGGAACTTCATTTCCTGGTGGATTCAAGCTTAAGTACAAAAATGGCGTGTATTTATGTCCTGTGAAAGATAAACAGTTGAATACACCTGGTGCTTTGTGCAGATTCTGTGTTTCTAAACAGGATAAGGATGTTTAAGTTTATTTCAAGTTTAGATTCATTTTTTTCACAAGGCTAATGAAAGAATAGTTTAAAATCTTTGGTATTTCACTGTAAAACTTTATCAGTGACTTTGGTGATAACTGCAGTTACAACACTATTTGGATATCTCCAAAAAGTCGGATCATCTCCATTATTTTATTTGAAGAGTACTTTTAAATCAAATATTTATGTTGCAGTGCTGGTATCGTGGTTATAATATGATAATAAGTTTAAATGAAGCCATATTTGGATGGGTGGAAGAAAAGGGACTTATATTCGTTCAAACATTTACAATCTTGAAATACTATTGATTAGCATCATATCATAGTAGGATTATAGTCCTGTGCATAAGTTTTTTTAACTTAGTTGATGTATGTGTTTGTCCAGTTTTTCCTGCTTTTTCTCTTTCACTATTGCCGCTTTAAGGCGGAGAAATTGTCCAATATCATTATTATTCTTTCAGATGATTTTTTTATCCTCTGACTTTTTCTAGAAAAAGAGCAAAATTTTCTTTTTTATTGTTTTTTGGAAATTCTAGCACGTTATACCCGTTTATGGTGTAAAATCCTTTTACTTTGGTTATTACATAGGTGGCAGCTTCTTTGATGGGCCTTGTGAATCTCCACATTCGAGATGAGTTAGGGTTTGCATCTAAGGCCATTTGATCAACGAAGACTTATATCATGTTCTGTTATTTTTGCTTCTTTTAAGTTTTTTTTTAAAATTTCTTCGGCATTTTCTGGTCGCTCAAAATTCATAGAATTTTGGTGTTTAGAATATAATCAATTTCCTGAACCCCGAAATTGTAGATTCGAGAGGTCCCAAAATTATAGCCTGTAAACACGGAGTGTTTGTGGCCCTCGGAAATTCTACGAATTTCCGGAGCATGTAAAAAATCTTTGATTTTCGAAGGCCCCAAAATCAGAGATTTTGTGGGATTTTGAGGGCTTCTATAGTCTTTTTGTAAAGGTTTGGCGTTTTTTATCCCTAAAGACTTCATGATCCTCTTTATCTGCCAGGAAGAATATTCCACATAAAATCTTTTTTCACCGGATCTAGAACTTCTCTTGTGGACCAAGCATCCTTTTCACTTAACAACCTTTTTTATTCCTTTTTATCCTCGTTAGAAATACGTGATGGCCTTCCACTTTTAGTTTTAGGCTTTAAACCATCATAACCATTTTTATTCCGGGCTCTAAGCCAATTATAACCCGTTGCTTTAGTTACATCCATCAAATCCGCAGATTTTACCACACTTTCATCCTGTCACAAACCTTTGATGAACAAAAGCTCCTTAAAAACTCCCACATTCTGTTTTAATCCAAGAATCTTCTGACCTAACTCTTCAGCCGTCAAATGCCTTTTAACTCCAATATTTTCATGTGTCATGTACTAAAATATCCTACATATAGTATAAAAACATTTGCACACCACTATTATAAAAATCTGTCTTTGGAACAAAGATAATCCATAGAATTAACAAATTGAAGATTTTAAGCACAATTCATCCAATAAGTATGAATAATTCCTGTATGATTAATTTTTGAAAAAACCTCATTTAAATAAGAAATTTAAATATAATAACCTGATTGCCAGGCAATACTTGCTCTGAAATTGGAAAATATAAATTAGCTAAAGTTAGATAACTATAATAATTTATTTTAGCAAAATAAATCAACCAAACGAGGAAAAAAATTATAAAAAGCTCATAAATGTAGATTTTTAAATAATTAAACGATAATAACTCTATTTTAGAAATAATAGCCCATTTATAATTTCCATTTACTATAAAAGGAATTAATTTATTTAATTTTAATATAAGCCAGTGATTTTCCATTAAAATGAGCTTAATTGCTTTTCAATTCTCAAACAAATTGTTCCTTATAGCTTTAATTTTAAAAATAAGCATAAATTATAGAAATATTAATATGGAATATATAAAACTCTCTAATAGCGTCATTTTTCATTAAATAATCTCTAAATACATTTATTTTTGGAAAATAAACCGAAGTATTTATATATGATGTTATATTGATAGTTACTCTGTCCTAGTATTACTCTAATTCGTGGTGTTTTAGGGTTAGGACACGGAGGCGATACAATTACGAAGAAAAGACACTATACTTTCGGAGCGGTAGCTTTCGCTCTATGTATAATATTAAGCCTAATGCCCATGGCATCGGCTACAGAAACCCCAAATTTAACAAAAAAATTAGATGAAGAAAAAATCGTAAATGCTGTGAGTAACAACGCAAATACTGGCAAAACAACAATATTAAGTAAGGAAGAGATAGCCAAACTACAAAAATGGCTCAAAAGCAAAAACTTAACCAACGATAACGGCTTAAAACTCGGATCTACTGGTGATCATGTTAAAAAATTGCAAACATGGCTTAAACAAAACGAATTCTACAGTGGAGAAATAGACGGTATCTTTGGAACAGACACTGAAAATGCAGTTAAAGCCTTCCAAAAAGAAGTTGGGCTTAAAGAAGACGGTCAGGTAGGAGAATATACTTTACTGGCCATGGAACAGTGGGATGAACACGCAGCAGCAGTAAGCAACACTGTTAGTACAAGCTCATCCTCAGAAAAAGTCTATTCAAGCGCTTCAAAACGTAAATCATATAAATCCAAAAAAGCAAGAACCTACAGAAAATACTCTCAAAACCGATACCGTGGATCCAGCCGATACCGTGGATACACAAATGGAATGGATTGCTGGGCTATGAGTGCTTCCTTATCCAGCAAACTTAGAAGTCAGGGATATACGGTTAGAACAATTCAATATGCAACATCAATGTCACCCCGTCACCGTTCAGTACAGTACTACAACGGTAACAGTTGGGTTAACTACGATTACAAAGGAAACGGTTACTCTTGGGCGTATTATGCAACAAGTAACTCCAAAAATGGAAAAGTAGTTGGTTAAAGAACTAAAAGAAGAATTATTTCGTTATAAATAATTCTTCCATCTATTTTTTTAAATATAATATTAAATGCAACAATACTGGAATACAGGATCTATAAACATATTTGCAGCATTGGAAAGGATTCTCTGCCTTTTAAAACACATTGTAACATTATTTTGGTTATTCAAAAATAAATTAAAATCAGGATTATCCCTGCTTTATCTTGCAAAAAAAAAAAGAAAATGGTGTAATAATTTGTTTAGCTCTTACTGTTTTGCTGGATCAAATGGGATTGCAGAAAAGTGATTTATTATTCTAAGTTTTCCGTCTGCACCTTTTTTAAACACCCAGCTCTTTTCAACCATTGTTTCATTCCCGTCTTTATCTGTAACATATACATGGCCCATGGTAATGGCTATGTTATCATGTATTTGGATACCGCTGTTTACAAATCTTGCTTTTACCCAAGGTTTCAAAGCAAAGCCTTTATCTTCTGGATATTTAGGATTACCACCAACAAAATAAGATAATGCCCCTTCTTTTGTGTTTCTAAATGTGTTTGGTCCATAAGCAAGTGTAGGCTTGAAGAATACTTTACCCTGGTCATAATCATATGCATCAGTAAGTACCTGGTTTGCATATGCTTTTGCATCTCCGCCTTCTTCATTGATTTTTCCAATTTTCACCAGGGCATCACACCATGCCTGTTGAGCAGCAATAACCTCATCTTCGGTGATTGTTGTTTTTCCAGATCCCATAGCACCCGTAGCCAAAACAACACCAACAATACCAACTGCTGCTATAGCTAATATTATTATTATTTCTTTATTCAATAATACACCTCACTTTTTTATAATGTGTAGTAACTACACGTGTGTAGTATATACACATACAATATATAAATCTTGTTCTATTTTGGGGTTGTGAAGCTATTAGGGGGGGAGGGTTGAGCAGTTTTTATCACAATATTTTTTTGACTTAATACGTCTTCTGAAAGAACCATGATTAACGAATTTGTAAAAGTTAATTCCAGCATGTGAAAATCAGAGATTTTTCACTGTGAAAAATTGAAAATTTTTCAACACCCATTAACTTAACAGTCCCCCTATTTTCCAGTATCTGCAACATGAGCATTATATTATATTGTTTATTTACTCTCCAGTTCCTGCACATGTCTAAGTTCGTTATAGTGTAACTGTTCACACTTATTAAGGCTGGATGGGAATGGATTGATGTTGGAAGCGCTAAAGAGACATGTATGTAATGAATAAACTATGCTGCCCCTATCTGCTGTTCATTTGTATTATCACTAAAGAGACATGTATGTAAATAAACCGACCGATATCCTGTGTAAAAAATCAGGCTGGAATGCATTTAGAGGAGCTTATAAACATGGGTGAAGCTTTAAAAGAACACCTCTTGCAGTGCTTGAATACGGTGCCATGGAAAGAATCGGTGAAAAAAAAGCCCATTGGATACATGATGCACTCAAATCAGTGGAAAACAGTAAATACCCCGAAATTAAATCCATGAGCTAAGTGAATGAACCTTGGAAAATTCTGACGGCAGTTTCTAAAACCTGAAATTAAATTCATTATGTGAAGTCCTTAGAGTTATAAAGAAACAATAAAGAGCCCATTTTTCGTTGATAAGGTAATTTTTGGTTCTTAAAAAAAATCACATATTTTAAAGAATTGATTCAAATTTATTTTTCCTCGCCAACAGCCGTTAAATTAGCCAATAGATAGATGGCAATGCACTCTATGAAAATTAGATTTACTTTGGAGCATATGGACAAAATAATCCTGGCGAGGATATAAAAAAAAGGATTTTCTTCGCTTACAAGTTCTAGAGTCTTAAAACAATTTTTTTTTATGATATTATTCTCTGATAAGAGTCCATCCATCAATTCTTTCTTCAATATCTCATCATTTAGAATATTTCCTGCCAGTAGCTTTATATCAACATTTTTTCCATCTAAATAACATTTAGACAATTAACAACCCCTAAATTTATTTTAAAAATTCTTTCGCCTTAACTCCTCGATAAGTCTTTCCTTTATAGTTAAATTTGGCAGGAATTGCCCTACGTGGACAGAAAGAAACGCATCTCAAACAGTACTCACAGTGTAATCCGTGTTCTGGATATCCATTTTCTCCCTCCTTAATGTTTTCAAGAGGGCATAATTCCAGGCATATACCGCATTTGTTACATTTTTTCCTATCGGGATTAAAGAGGAAAAATTTCTGATGCAGATCAACTCCGATAAGTTTCAATGCCCCAATAGATAAAAGATATATCCCATCTGATAAAACTGGAACTCTGTCCCACTTAACTTTGCCGTTAATGATGTCAACAGCGTATTTTTCAGCTTCAATAAGTCCTTTTTGGATTTTTTTCTCGTTTGTCCTTCTATCTTGAATATAGAATACATTTATGGGCATCTGAATCTCTTTTGCACCAATAGGGTTATATCCTTTCTTTTTAACTATCTCGCGCATTGGACCTACAATTCCGCCTGAAAATCCTCCCAGAGTATCGACCATAAAAATATCTGTACCATTAACTTGAGGTAATGACTTTATAAATTTCCATACAAAGGGATAAGTGGATAAATAAGCCACAGGGAATGCTACTCCAATTGTATGTTCTGGATTGATATTTGCAGGATTTGAATCTTCTATTTTAAAGAGATTAACGTTAATCCCCTCCTCTTCAAAGGTATCTTTCATTTTTTTAACCACAAGGAGGGTATTTCCAGTCCCCGAGAAGTAGTAGAAATCAATATTATCTATATTCATAAAGTTTCATCCCCAATTATATTAAAATGAATATTTAATTACACTATCATGGGTTTTAAATGTTTGAGTTTCACATTTATATTCATTTATCTAAAATAAAAAAATAACATCCTGTAGATTATTCATAAATTATTTTTTTAAGTTTATCAGTGATTTAAATTTATATAAATATGGTTTAAAACCCTTTTTAATCCAACTTAGTTTTATTAAACGTTCTATAAAACCATGAACACAATATAAATCATTTTATGTCCAAAATAATTTATCTAAGAACATTTAGAAAATGATGTATAATTTATATACTATGTAAATACAATATAAAAATGAAGCAAAAATTATAAATATAAGTTGAAATTTAGAATTAGTTTTTAAATAAAAAATTTGCTCTTAATTCCATTTACTAAATGGAGATGTTATCATACATAATTTAAATGAAGAACTGAATGAATTTTTAGAGGATGCAAGGAAGAAGATGGAATTAAATACCATAGATACTAAAATATACAACCTTAATAGTGAATTAGAAAACCTGGAAAATAAAAAAACAACTTATAACAACAGCATTATCAATTCAAAGAAAAAAATCTGTGATCTTAAAGGAAAAAAGGAATCCAGTGAATTATTAAAGCATATTAAAAAGGAAAAATCTAAATTGACAAGTCTTGAAAATGATTATGAACTGGTTGAAGAGCAAATACAAAAAACAATGGGAAATATCAATGATTTAGAATTTGAAAAAGACGAATTAATCAAAAAATATCTAATGAAGCTTCACTCTGATATAAAAAAGCATCATCAAAAAGTAAATGAGGATCACGATAGATACGTAGAATTATATACCAAAGCAAGGGAAGAAAGGCACGTTTTAGAGAGAAAAATGATGAATTTGAAATCAATTGTTTATAAAAATTATAAAGTAAGGCTTATTTAAAGCCATAATTAGATCCTTCTAAATATTATTCAAATACCTTATCAGGTGATATTTTCAAAATATAATTTAAATTCCAGAATAAACAAAATTAAAAAAACATTTAAAATGCTTAAATGTTCTATTCAACCTCCGCCGTCGCAGAGTTCTGAACTCATATCCACGTCTTCCAATGAGCCTTTTTTCATTTTCCTGACTTTTTCAGCTGCATCTTCTTTTTTTCTGAGTTTGCTCTTGATTTTTTCTTCCTCTGACTTATCGATTGCCTGAATAAACTGGCTGTTGTACCAGAGGTCAGTACTGTCTATCTTTGCCCATGTTTCGTTATTTTCATTTTTGATATCAATAACCTTTCCAATTGTCCCTGTTTTGGCGTAAAGAATGTAGGAACCTTTTTCAATTGGTTTTCCACATGAATCAAGACTTTCCATACATTTTCCCCCTATTATTTATTGAGTTTGAGCCTTTTTTTAGGTTTTTCTTCTTCCTCCTCTGTAACTAACTCTTCAACCTGGGACATTTCAAGTTTTAATAGTAAATAATCGCCTATTTGATGGATATCTTCTGGTTTAAACTCAAAATTTTTGGTCCTGCTCCACATCTCCCCTGTAGATACCATTATACTGTTAATAATACCTTCTTTAGGAATTAAATCCAGATCAGATACTTTTCCTATCTCATTTGCGTTTTTATCAAGAACTCGTTTACCTAAAAAATCAGTTACTTTCATAAGGTCACCGTTTATTTCTCTGTTTTTCCATGTATTTAATCTTTGGTAGATTTGAATATCAAATCAGACGTAATTTTTAATCTATTAAAATTTAAATTAAATATATTCCTGATGCATGGGATAAAATTTCTTAAATTGTAAATTTGATTGATATTAAATTTATTAAGTGCATCCAACAATAAATATAATACATGAAGTCATCCCTCAAAATATTCACTGTATTCGGAATTCCAATTGAACTTCACATCTCATTTTTATTATTAATGATTATTATTTATGCTGCGGCATTTGCAGGCTTTATTTCATTTTATTTAGCGTTTTTAATTACTTTAATTTTTGTAACTGTTATTATCCACGAATTGAGTCATTCCTACGTTGCCAAAAGATATGGAGTAGGCATCGAGAGAATAATTCTCTTTCCAATCGGTGGAGTATCTGCCATGGAAGAAATTCCCAAAGATCCAGGTAAGGAGCTTAAAATAGCACTTGCAGGGCCTCTAACAAACATTGTAATAGCAGCAATATGTTTTTTACTGATTCTAGTCTTTGGTTACACAGAATTTCTGAAACTATCTTATATATTTATAATTGCTTTAGAAGAATACAATTGGGGATTGTTCCTAACCAATTTCTTAGGTGTGAATTTAATTTTAGGTATTTTTAACCTCCTTCCTGCATTTCCAATGGATGGAGGAAGAATTTTAAGGGCATATCTTGCAAGAAACAGAGATTATGTAATTGCAACTAAAACAGCCGCTAAAATAGGAAAACAGTTTGCAATTTTAATGGCTCTTACTGGAGTAGTTTTGTTTAACTTAATTTTGATATTAATCGCCATATTTATTTATTTGGGGGCAGATCAGGAATATCAGGCGATTTTAGTATCATCAATGCTGGAAGGGCTGCGGGTTAAAGATATTATGACCAGAAAAGTTGAAACGGTGACCCCTGATAATACGGTTAACGAGACTCTCTACAAAATGTTCAAGAAAAGACATATGGGTTATCCTGTAATAGAAAAAGATAAACTGGTAGGGATTATAACCTTTGATGATATCTCCAGAATACCTGAAGATAAACGGGATATCACTGTTAAGGAAATAATGAGTAAAGAACTCATTTTAGCCCATCCAGATGAAGGAGTAGCTACAGTTTTTGAAAAAATCAATAGAAAAGCTGTGGGAAGATTACCAGTGGTTGAAAACGACCAACTGGTGGGAATTGTTTCCAAAACTGATGTGGTTAGGACTCTGGAAATGCTGGAGAAGCAGAGGATTGGGTCTTAAAGTTAAATTTCGCTTTTAGAGCATGATTTTTATAATTTTTGAGCTATTTTGATTGACATATTTTATTTTTTTTTCATTTATAGTGGATAACATAACTTTATTACACAAATTATTTTTGGATAATTCAATAAATCACGTTTAATCCTGTTTAAAGCACGATATGTTAGTATAGAATTTGGAAAGTTTAAAACATTTGGTTATTCACTATAATTAAGCAATTATCCACAATTATTAATCATTTAGTTATTTTTTTAGATAGTGAATAATGAACATATCTTTTGATTTTCCACACAGCCCTTCAAATGAATTCACCAAACGTGGCTTTTTTGCTGAAATCTTAGGTTTAACTTGCAAATTATTTAAAGTAGTTAATCCATTCCTTCGTTAAATATTTAACGGTATAAACGAAAGGAACATCCCTAAAAGGAGCCTGCTATCGTCAGTAATGGATAGATATTTTATATTTGAAAAGAGTTATTTCCCTTTTAAAAGAAAATAAAAGCAAAAATAGCTTTTTAAAAGGGTCTAAGAGGGGCAAAGTTTCGCTCATTGTTCCTCGTCGCAGTTTATTTTGATTTATTCCTAAACCGTAGGTATCACAAACGATACCTTAAAAGAAACCTTGCGGCGAACTGTTCAGGTTTGTGCTGTTGTTGGGATAACCAGAAGTGACCTTTTTGTTTAAACCTGTTATTGGCTTCTCTTGTTTGATCCATTGTAACTAAAAATTATTTTTCCAGGTATTTTTTAAAATTACTGAGCATTATAAGGAGGTTATATCCTTTTTCAGTGATCATGTAATCGCCACGTTCATGCCGCTGTAGTATCAGGTCATTTTCAAGCAGTTTTTGTATATGGAACAGTAAATTTCCGCCGCGAAGGCCTGTAAGTTCTGAGAGGGCAGTAAAAGACATTGTTTCAGTGGCCATGGATTTTAAAATCTGAAGTCTCTGTTTATTTGATACAGGTTCAAGGACACTTTTAACCATAATATCTTCGGGAATGGAGGATATTTCAGTTTTATCTTCTTTATTAATGTCATATATTTGTAGTGAACTAATCAGATTTATCTGCTTATCAAAAAGCGAGCCAACCTCTGAAAAACAGGTATCACATTTATCAAAAGGGGCGCTTCTCCTGATCTCTTCTAATTCGGCTTTTTTATTGTTTATAGTTTCTTTTGAAACATTTTCTTGTTTTATAAGCTCAGCATTGTTCTCTAAAAACTCTGTGAATCTTTCTTTGCAAGTTTCCCTCATCCTGCAGGGATCCACCATACTTTTTTCCAATCCTTTTTCTATGTCATCAGCAACATATGCAGAGATTGAATTTAAGATATCCTTTTTCAGGTTGGCTAACATTAGATTAAGATATTCCTGGTTCGATCTTTCCATTAAACGTTTGATATCTTGATGTATGGCCTCTAATTTTGCATTTGCATCATAAATCTCTGAGTTATTCATCTTATCAAGATTTTCCATACACTATCTTATAAATTTGGATAGTATTAAAGGTTTCTCTTTTAACTCTTTAAGTCATAATTGTGTATAAAACTGTACTTAGTATATTTTAATGACGGTTTAGTATATATTTCTAATTAACTATACTAATGATGTAATAAAAACCTCAAGGAGATGAAA
>DAVZ01000063.1 GCA_002505765.1 Methanobacterium sp. UBA176
CACAAAACTAAAAAACCCAACCATGTTAGCAGCAGGCATACTGGGAAGCACTGCTTCCTCGCTGAACTGGGCTTCAAGAAGTGGAGCTGGAGCAGTGGTAACCAAATCATTTAGTTTAAATCCAAATAAAGGTTACAAAAACCCCACAACAGTTGAAGTTACTGGCGGAGTCATAAACGCCATAGGACTATCAAATCCTGGAGTTAATGCATTCATAGATGAACTTAAAAAGATAGAAAACTCCACTACTACAGTTGCCTCCATTTACGGCTCATCAGGGGATGAATTTTCACAGGTTGCCTCCAAAATAGAGGACCATGCTGATATGATTGAATTAAACGTCTCATGTCCCCATGTACAGAAGGGATGTGGGGCTTCAATAGGGGAAAACCCTGAATTAACAGCCCAGATCGTTAAATCGGTAAAAAATACTGTTAAAATCCCTGTGATAGTAAAATTAACCCCTAATGTCACTGATATTGTTGAAATTGCTTTATCTGCCCAAAAAGCTGGTGGTGATGGTTTAACACTTATTAATTCAGTTGGTCCGGGGATGAGAATCGATATTGAAACTGGAAATCCAATTCTTTCC
Organism: Methanobacterium sp. UBA176; assembly: GCA_002505765.1. Taxonomy (GTDB): domain Archaea; phylum Methanobacteriota; class Methanobacteria; order Methanobacteriales; family Methanobacteriaceae; genus Methanobacterium_D. The sequence continues at coordinate 593 of DAVZ01000063.1, forward strand.
AATAAATTCGGAGGACTTTCTGGCCCTGCAATAAAGCCCATCGCTCTTCGATGTGTTTATGATGTATATGATGCAGTTAAAATTCCAATTATTGGGGTGGGCGGCATAGCAGATTACAGGGATGCAGTAGAATTCATGTACGCTGGTGCAAAGTGTGTTCAAATTGGAACTGCGATTATGTATAAAGGACTGGAAATTTTTAATGAGATTAACCATGGGATTAAAAAATTCATGATTGAAAAGGGTTATGTATCAGTTGAGGAAATGGTTGGAATAGCCCATTAATAAATGAAAACAATTCTGATAGAAATTTAACTAAAATAGGCCGATAATATGCATGTTCCAAAAATTGTAGATATAATAAAAATAATAGAGGAATCAGAAACTGTTAAAACCTTTATTTTTGATTTTTGCGCTGATAATATTACTCCAGGGCAGTTTATGATGGTTTGGAACTTCAAAGATGAAAAACCAATGTCTATATCTTTAATTGATGCAAAAAAAAAAGAAATAGGCATATCCATTAAAAAGGTTGGACCCTTTACTGAAGATGTTCATTCACTTAAAGTGGGGGACAAAGTAGGTTTAAGAGGCCCTTACGGGCATGGATTTGAATTAAAAGGTTCAAAAATACTTGCAGTAGGTGGAGGGATTGGTATGGCCCCTGTTGCTGCTTTTGTAGATGATGCGCGAAGTAAAGGTGTTGATATAGACGTTGTAACAGCAGCAACAACAAAGGATGAGCTTTTATTTATGGATAAGTTTAAATCTAAAGATATTCCCCATTATGCATGTACAGACGATGGAAGTCTTGGATTTTGCGGTTTTGCCACTGAATACGTTGCAGAAATTATTAAAGAGAAGGCTTATGATATGATTGTGACCTGCGGTCCAGAAATAATGATGCGGGGAATATTTGAAATCGCGAAAAAACATGATATTTCGGCTCAGTTCTCCCTTGAACGCTATATGAAGTGTGGTATAGGTCTTTGCGGCCAGTGCTGTGTAGATGATATGGGTTGGAGAGTATGTGTAGAAGGCCCTGTATTTTCAATTGAAGAAGTGGAGTTAATTTCCGAATTTGGAGTATACAGGAGAGACGCCTCTGGAATAAAACATAGAATATAATTCCAAATTTTAGCCATTAAAAAGTGATAATAATGATTTATAAATTAAAAGGTACATTGACATCAGCAGTTTTTATTATTCTGGCCCTGCTTGTTATTTCATTTTTCGTTTTAACTCCAATGCTGAGTATGATTATTCTCGGAACAATATTTGCATATGCAATACGTCCATTATCCCATAAATTATTACCTTATTTGAAATTTGAAACTATTTCCATTATAATTTCGATGATAATACTAATTCTACCCATAATTGCCATAATAGCATTATCTATTAGCTCTATTATAGAAATAGCCCCTTCAATAATTGGAGTTGTTAAAAGTTCGAATATTACAAGTATAAACAGTACAACAATTCAACAAAGTTCTATTGTTCATCAATATGTCTCTCCAGAATATCAGTCATACTTAACTTCTTTATTTAATGCGCTGAATGCAGTGTTATCTGATATTTTTAGGCGAATTTTAAATTATCTTGTTGAAACACTGGGATCGGTTCCTTATGTTGCATTTCAACTCTTTATTTTCTTTGCATCAGCTTTTTATTTTGCTAAAGATGGAGATAGTCTCTGGAACTATGTCAAAAAAGTAATTCCAGATAATCGCAGCCATTTCTTTGAAAGACTTTTTGTGGAGATAGAAAATGTGGTAAAAAGTATCTTCTTTGGACATTTCTTAACAGCAGTAATAATAGGTTTAATGGCGGCTATTGGTTTCTATATCCTTGGATATCCTTATGCCCTGTTTCTTGGAGTGCTTGCAGGTTTTTTACAGCTTATACCTATTATTGGGCCTTGGCCGACTTATACAGTGCTTTTCATATTTGATATACTAACTGGAACCTACCTACGGGCTGTTATTGTCCTTGCATTTGGAGCATTTTTAAGTGGTATTGATGTCTATATACGGCCTAAAATATCTGGAAAATATGCAGACATTCATCCGCTGATATTCCTGCTTGGATTTTTGTGCGGCCCCCTTGTTTTTGGTTTAGTAGGGTTTATATTAGGTCCCCTTATTTTAGGGGTTACTTATGCAGCCATAGTTACATATAGAAAAGAATTAAACGATTTAGATATGAAAAACAATACTAAAAAACAGGATGAATGATTATAATTAAAAATAAAAGAACAATTCCCTGAATTCAGGGATTATACCAGTTTTATCTGGATGGAATTAGATGTTACACTGTATTCAGAGCCTTTAGTACTGTTAAACATAACTTTAAAGCCCCCAATGAAGAATGGACTGGAAACTGTTGCATTAGGGCCAAAATCCTGCTGAACCTCTGCATCTGTAGGTATATATAATTGACTGGCGTATGTCTTGGTTTCACCTGGTTTTAAATTGCCAAGAATTTGCTCAACTCCCTGGCTGATAATCCTTACATCAGTTACGTTTTCAGAACCTTTATTGGAAACCTCATATTGAATGGTCACATTCATGCCCTTTTTAGCTGTTTCAGGACCTTTTTGAACTGCAACTATATCAATTGGTTTGGTGGTGTTTGTTGTGTTCTGCACAGTATTATTTGGTTGTGTTTGATTATTCTGTTCCTGGGTACAGCCCGATGTAAAAACTACGAATGCAAGAACAGAAATTATAAATATCATCCCTAATTTTTTATCCGTTTAAATCCCTCCCATAAACTCTAATTAGGAATTATACAATGGAATATATAAAATGATCCTAAATACATATGAAAACTCAAATTATGATTTCTTTATAAAGTAAGTTTAAATTTTTATTTTTTATGTTTTCCATAAAGGATATCACCAATTTTTAAATCACTTCTAGAAATTTGAATTGAAAAATAGATTGTGATTATCCCTGAAAAAGCAGTAGCAATAGGCCAATCATCTATTGGAATTTGGCGATTGAAGTAAGTTAGGGTAATCCATGATAATAGTATAATCCATGTAATGTTATTAGGAATCCCATAGCTTTAGCATAATTCCATGAAACATTAACTTTTTTATCTTGATGATAATATCCATAAATAAAAGCCATTAGCCCCAAAGTGATTCCATATAAAAATATTGGAGCATAATAAGTTATTAACCCAACTAAACCACCAATTATTGTAATTACTCCGACAGATAGCATTATTAGTTTTGTCTTATCTTTTAACATGCGGATTTTTGGTTTCCCGCTATTTTCAGGAGATTTAAGGTATTTTTTACGGATTTGGTTAACTAAAAACAATGTAATCCCTAATGTACCCATTAAAAAAATGTAAAAATCTAATTTAACATAAAATGGAATATAATAAAAAATATAAACTAAAATAAGCCACTGAACAATATTAACACCTAATGCAGCCACCAAATAGCTTATTGAAACTTTAATTTTTTTATCTTCAGCATAAAATCCGAATATAATTGCCATAATCCCAAAGGTAATACCAAATAGGTATAATGGAGAATTAAACTCAAAATAACATGCTAAAAATAACAGTATCACTGCAATCCCAATTAACATTATCAATTTTTTATTATTCATATTAATTTCACATCCTTTAATTTGTTCAAATAAAGGGTTATAGAGGATCGAATCTACTAAAAACGATGCTATCGCTATATCATTCTAACCCTCTATTCCAAATATACCTTGTGTAATAAGCCATCCGCCTTCCACCATAAGTGTTTCTCCAACAACATGTCCTCCTAAAATAGTTATTCCAACGCCTCCAGCAAACATTCCAGCTCCTAAAATAATTTTCTTATCTCTTGGACTCAAATATGAATTTGTTACAGGAACATAATCTGGATTTCTATATTTATCCATTTCTGAGCTATTATATGTACGAATTACGGAGCTATTGTAAGCAGCATTTACTTTTACGGGTTTTATTTTTGAAGTCCTTGCGGGTGTTTGCGTTGGAACTTTAACAGTGTATTTAATTCTTTTTAAGTACCCTTTTTTTATAATGCCATGTTGTCTTCCAATATCCGCTTTTAACATATACTTTTACCAGGTGGAGTTCATAATGTCCGCGGATATATATAGAAATAGGACCCCAATGTGCCCAGTGACCTGGAACCCAGACCCAGTAAGTTTTAGGAACGTAATAAGTGTAGCTAACCCATTTTTTAGTTGAATACCAGTATCCAGGCACCCAAACCCACTTATATTTCACTGTATAAGCCATTGCTTTAATATCTTGCATTTCTGTATCATTCAACTCAGTACCATTCACCTCAATAGTGCCATTAGCAACGATAAGCACATATCCAGTTAAATCAGTTGTATTTATTATAAAGAGTTCATTGAACCTGGTAATATTCATTTCAATGTACCAATGTTTGGATCTGTTAAGTAAACTGTTTCGTTGGTTATGCTTCTTATAATGTTGTAGTGATAGTTTCCATTGATTTTCAGGACTACGATGTAGTTGGCTTGGAGTTGTTCTGTTCTTAGTCTGTATCCTTTGGCATTTAAACCTTTGTTTATGGCTGCTTGTTTTAAGCCAAGCATTGTGGTTCCTGTTTCTGTTGTATTGGCCAGAGTTGCAAGTTCTACTTCAGTGGCATTTACTCCGAGATTTTTCATGACTGTGGCCAGTGCTGCAGGTCCGCAATTGAAGATATTACTAGACATTACTCCTGTTGAGCCTATAAAATGGATTTTTATTTAAATATTCATTAATTGAATCTGCAAATTTCATTTATTTTGCCCATAACTTAGTATGTTTTCTCCAAAGTCACTGGCTAATTCTGTTTGAGGGGTCATTAAAACAGAAATTATCATTGTATCAAGGGGTGAAACACAATCCCTAACTATACCAGTTACGGGAAACATTATCGATTAATTGAATTCATCTTATTTGTCCAAAGTTTTTTTATTAGAGATCCGACAAGTCCACCTACAGTTCCAAAAAATGAAAAGATAACTGCCATTCCAAAGAAGAAAAGTATCAACTGCAAAGGTGATGAGATATCAATATTGCTTGTATGTAGAACTATAATATATACAAGATAAAATAAAATTCCCAGCATTAATCCACCTATCAATCCTGCAATAAATCCATTTATAGCCCCATTTTTAAATCCATTATTCACAAGATATCCCACAACAATCCCTGAAGCTAAAGTACCCCATATAAGATCAAAACCAATTAAGAATTGTAAAATACCGAATACCACGACCAAAACTGCCCCAATAATATTAAATCTCCAATTAATCATTCCTTTTTCATCTCCATGGTCTAATAAAAAATCAAAGATGCTGTGTCCATCTCCTGAATGAATAAATTATATTTTATCCCTTATTAGGGACCCAATGATTCCACCTATAGCACCTAAAATTGCTGAAAAAGCCGCAGTGAAAAGTGCATAGATGAAAATGTAATATACTACATTGGGAAACGGTGGTAGATTAAAATCAATTGTGATATAGACGATAATTCCTAGTATGAATCCACCTATCAATCCTGCGATAATTCCATTTTTAGCTCCATTTTTATATCCGTTGTTTACAAGATATCCCACAATTAACCCTGCAATAAAAATACCTAAAATAGTACCAGATTCAAACATTCGTAAAACCATTCCAAGTACCACAACCAAAACTGCCCCAATAATACTACATTTCCAATTTATCATCTCATCTTCATCTCCATAATTTTGCAAAAATGTTTTTTTTATCGTAGCTTAAAAAAACAGCCTCTGAATCAATAAGGTTTAATAACCATATTATTTCCTCCGTAAATAAGCGTATTTCCATCAATTAGGTACTTAAATTACCAATTAGCATACCAACCTTCAGTAAGCTTAGCCCATCCATGATCCATCTCTTTCATCCCAATACTCGCCCTAAATTCCCTTTCTTTAGCTGAATCCGTATTGGCAGCCATTTCATAAGTCCAAAAGCCCATTGCCACTTCCCCCACACCTTCAATAAAACTAGATGGCTTATTCCAATTAAAATGTTTTTCAGGGGCGCGTATGAACTTTCCATTTGCATTTATAACATATTTAGTGGTATTAACCGCGTGTGCAGCGTTTACTTTTACAGGTTTTATTTTTGTTGTTTTTGCTGGTGTTGGTACATAACCTTGTATGCGATTTTTTTCCAGTAACCCGGTTTATAATGCCATGTTGTAAGGTGGAATCTCTTAGTTTTCTTGATCCATTTCACTCTTGGTTCGTAGTGTCCTGGTATCCACATAGGCATTCAAAATCATAGATTTTGAAAGACCCACACAATATACTAGAAACCCAAAAATACCAAGAACAACCAGTTGCAATGAAATTATTATCTACAAACCCTACCAGATGAATTAAAAAGAAAATTCAAAACACCAAACGGAATAGCTAACTATCTACAATTACAGATGGAAAACTGGACCAGGGAAACACATAAAAAATATCAACATGTGAAAATCTCTGATTTTCACTGTGAAAAATCGAAGATTTTTCAACACCCAATAACTTTACAGACTCAAAAAATATATTCTTTAAAAGAATCTTATTTAATACTTACAGCTATTTAAATTTAACCTGTATGTCCTTCCTGATTAATTCATCAAATTCAATGCCCTTTGAAAATGCCAGATCCACATCAACCTTATAATTATCTCCCCTTGTCTTTATAAGGTCACTGACATGCAAAAATCGCCAATTTTTATTTTTAAATTTAGCACCGAGATAAGGTTCTGCACCAAAAATGTTTGAAAATTCAATTAATCCAACGATTTTATCAGAATTGATATAGATATAATCTGCAGAAGTTGATTTAACTTCAATTGCAAGATAAACCTTCCCATTACCTGCAATAATATCAGGCAAAGGTTTTTTTGTAGCTCCCCCTGAAGCAGGTGCTCTCATTGCTGCACAATCAGCATTCCAAAGCATTTTAACCAGTTCTCTTTCTACACGTGACCCCTTTTTATTCATACAAATCGGCTCTGAAATACAATTTAAACTAATGTTTAAAAATTAATATAACTTAAATTTAAGACTATATAAATATTTGACAAAAATAGACCAAAATAAACTTGAAATGGTAATTAAAATTCATTTGTTGAATAAATTCAAATTAAATTTCATAATATTCCATATTAGATGCAATAAAAGTCCCATTTTTACCGGGGGCCTTTAACCATTCTATTTTAGCATTTTTAGCCACTAAATTTTTATCTAAAAAAATAATATCCACAGTAATTCCAGATTTGCTGTATTGTGGATCGTTAGTTACGAACCGTGAAAATGAACCTCTATAACAGTATCTATTTTTTAAAAACCATTGTATCAGGCTAACTCCATCCATATAACCGATATATTTACCTTCAAACAAAACATCGCACTTGGGTGAACTGCATGTTTTTTCCATCTTGATCATATTGATCCACCATATCAAAAATTAATCAATAGAATAATATGAAAATCATGGCTAAAATGTTTGTGTTTACTATTAAATTATTGTATAAGTAATCAGATTAAAATGGGGCCGGGGCCGAGATTCGAACCCGAGTCGTGGGATCCACAGTCCCAAAGGATAACCACCTACCCCACCCCGGCATATTAATGAATACAATGGCGGATTAATGCGGGAGCAGGGATTCGAACCCTGGTAGGCCTGCGCCAACAGGTCCTAAGCCTGTCCCCTTTGGCCAGCTCGGGCACCCCCGCCAGCATGAGTATTAACAGTCAAAACCTAATTTTGACTTTAAAGATTAACAAAGTTGTCAAAAACATAGTTTTGACTATCTGTAAAAACCAAAGATTTTTACAAAGTTAAGAAGAATGCTCCGGCCGGGATTCGAACCCGAGTCTTCGGCTCGAAAGGCCGAAATGATTGGCCGGACTACACTACCGGAGCTTACGATTTTTTTGTTCCAATAATTCCTTAAATCAAGATTTTGAAGGGTTATGAATGTATGAAAGTGGGCCCAATGGGATTCGAACCCATGGCCGCTCGGTTATGAGCCGAGCGCTCTACCTGGCTAAGCTATGGGCCCCAGAGCGCCCCCGGCAGGACTCGAACCTGCGACCAATCGGTTAACAGCCGAACGCTCTACCTACTGAGCTACGGAGGCTATGCCAAGCAAAGCATTGAACATGAAATGTTCGATGCGTCAAAATCTTTAATTTTGACAGCCAGCAAAAACGTGGTTTTTGTGGCATTGAAAACCACTTTTGGTTTTGATAGCCTGCAAACTACAAGCTAGCAGTCTGCAATGTTATAAAATATAAGCACATAAGTGACGTATTTTTTAAGTTAGCGATTATAATATATAAACATTTTGGAAATGTAAATTCACAGTATACCAAGCATTAAGTGCCTATACATATATACTTTGTTATTACGAGCTATATATCTTCTTTTTTAAAAAATGAAATAAATAAAATTTTTTATAATACCCATTTCCCATAAATATAAAATCAAGCGTTAATAATAAATTTATTCTGAATTAATTAAGGTGAATTATGAACCTCATTAGCAAAATTAAAAATTTTGAAACTCTGGATTTAATCCAGGAAGCAAATAAAATCACTCTTGCCGAACACGGAAACCATATAACTCTTGAAAGGGCTATTTTTCTTTCATGGTGGTGTGATAAAGGTGACTGTCTCTTCTGTTATATGACTGCACAAAAACCTAAAATCAGGGACCCCCAAAAAGCCAGGCGCAATATAAATTCAATCCTGGCAGAAGCTGAACTCTGCAGAAGGACCGAGTGGAAGGTTGAATTCCTTTCTGGAGGATACGGGTCCTTTACAACCCTGGAAATAAAGGATATTTCACAGAAAATATATGAAATTACAGGAGAACCTGTATGGCTTAATATTGGAATTGCGAAGGATCTTGAAGCATATGGAAATGAAATTGCAGGGATTACAGGAGCTGTTGAGGTTGCAAACCCCGAGTTACACGATAAAATCTGCCCAAGCAAGTCTTTAGAAGACGTAACTGAAATGCTTGAACTTGCAGGAGAATTAGGATTTCAAAAGGCCATTACTATTATACTGGGACTTGGAGAAACTCCTGAAGACCTGAAATATCTGCATAAAATGATTGAAGAAGCAGGCATTCATAGAGTTACCTTTTATTCTTTAAATCCCCATAAAGGAACTTTTTATGAGAATACACCACAACCAGCGTCTCTTTATTATGCAGGAATTGTTGCTGCAACCAGAATTAAGTTTCCACAGCTTAAAATAATTACAGGGACATGGATAGATAACCTGGCTAATATTGGACCTTTGCTTTTAAGCGGAGCCAATGGACTTACCAAGTTCCCATTATTTAAGATGTTTGGAACTCGTTATGGAAAAAGAGTTGAAGAAGAAGTTTATTGGGCCGGAAAGGAGCTAATAGGTACTTTTACTGACTTAAATAAATTAAAAGAAAGTAAAGGGACCGATCCTCAGCTTGAACCCTTTATTAAAAGATATATCCATAAATGCATTGGATAAATTATCAATATTTACAGCATCTTATAATCTGATAATTAACCATATATTGATAAATGTCTAAATAAAAGATAATAGTACAAATTATAAAACAAATTTTACCCCCAATCAAGATATTTTTGTAGTTTAATTAAATATGATATTTAGCTTTTTAATCTTGAGTTAATAGATTTTTATGGGAGGAATTTTTATTAAGATGAAATGCGGACTGGAAATTCACGTTCAACTTGAAACTGATTCTAAATTATTCTGCGATTGCCGTACCAACTACCAGGATGCTCCGGCAAATTCAAACATCTGTTTTGTTTGTTTAAACCAGCCAGGGGCAAAGCCATATCCCCCAAATGAACATGCAATGAACGGGGCAATAAAGATAGCTTTAATGCTTGGATGTAAGATAGCTGAAGATGAGACTTACTTCCTGAGGAAGCATTATGATTATCCAGATCTTCCATCTGGTTACCAGCGTACATCAATTCCTATAGGATATGAAGGTAATCTAAATGATGTGAGTATTCGCGAAGTTCATATTGAAGAAGATCCCGGCCAATACAAGCCAGATTTAGGTGTTGTAGATTTTAACAGGTCTGGAATTCCGCTTATAGAAATTGTGACAGAACCAGATATGAGATCACCTGAAGAGGCAAGAAATTTCCTTCGTGAATTAATAAGAGTTTTAGAATACAGCGGAAGCGCGCGTGGAGAAGGAACAATGCGTGCCGACGTGAATATATCCCTTGAAGGAGGGAAAAGGGCAGAAATAAAGAATATAAACTCTATAAAGGGCGCTTATAAAGCCCTTAAGTATGAAATGGTACGGCAGAAAAATCTAATAAGAAGAGGAGTAGAAATTAAACAAGAAACCCGTGCTTTTCTTGAATCACAGATGATTACAGTACCAATGCGTCTTAAAGAGGAAGCTGATGACTACAGATACATACCAGATCCTGATCTTCCTCCAATGCTTGCAGAATATGAACAGATTGAAGTTATAAGGGAAAAAATGCCTGAACCGCCGCACATTAAAACTGAAAGGTTCATCCAGGAGTATGGAATCCAAAAAGAATACGCAAAAGTGATGACATCTGAACTTGCTCTTGCAGATGCATTTGAAGAGATAGTAAAGCATGTTGAACCATCTTTTGCAGCTATATGGATGAGAGATGAGCTTAAAAGGGTTCTTAATTATAATAAAATGAGTTTTGATGAAAGTGGTATAAAACCTGCAGACATTGTAGAACTTTTAGACTTGATAAATGATAAGAAAGTTACTCCTAAGGCTGCCAAGAAGATAATAGAAAAAATGCCCAAAAATGATGCATCTCCCTTAAAAATTGCTGAAGATATGGGCTTAATTGGTGTAAGCGATGAGGAAAGTGTACTAAAAGCAGTTAATCAGGCCATAGATGAAAATCCTCAGGCAGTTTCAGATTATCATGAAGGTAAAAAAGGAGCAATGAATTTCCTGATAGGGCAGGTCATGAGACTTACACGTGGAAAAGCTGATCCTGGAGAAACTTCAAGGTTTTTAAAGGAAGCATTAGCTAAATAATATTTTAAAGTTTCTCCATTGATGGATAACTTTTTAACTCACTTCAAACAATTATATTGATTAATTTAAGAAGTTAAGGTCATAAAATGGCAAAAAACGTTTTAGATATGATTTTCTGGCATCCAGAAATGGATATTAAATTATCTAAAATAACTTATGTCCACAGAGGAAGTAAGGGAAACCTGAAAACCATTAAAGGCGACCGGATAAATAGATTAGAACGCGGATTTTTAATACTTGACGAAGATACACAGATTCCCTATCATAGAATTATTAAAATTCAGTATAAAGACAAGTTATTATGGAATAAATAATAATGATTAATTAAATCCAATATTTTATTAAAGAGAATTAGAGGATTTTAAATGAGTAGTTCAACTCTTGTAAAGGATTATATGACGAAAGAAGTTATTAGTGTAACTCCTGAAACTCCCAATGAAGAAGTAATTAAATTAATGAAAACCACTGGACACGACGGTTTTCCAGTTAAAACAAATGGTGAAGTAATAGGAATAGTAACCGCATTTGACCTGCTTTTAAAACCATGGGAAAATAAGGTTAAAGATATAATGTCCACCGATATTGTAATAGCTGATCAGGATATGTCTTTAAATGATGCATCAAGGGTAATGTTTAGAATGGGAATATCAAGGCTTCCTGTTATAGATAAAGATGGAGAATTAGTGGGAATAATTACTAATACCGATATTGTACGTTCCCATATTGAAAGATCAACCCCAATGAAGGTTAATTATTTTAAAAAAACGTTAGAACAGCTTTATGGCGTCAAAACAAAGCTTTTAAGAATGAAGGTACCTACAGAAAAGCTCAGACCAACCCAGGGTAAGATCTATGCCGATGAACTTCAGGGACGGACTTATGAACTTAAAAGAGGCCTTGCAGAGCCAACAATAACCGTAAAAAGCGGAGATCGGTATGTTCTTGTTGATGGACATCACAGAACCGTCGCTGCTTCCAGACTTGGATATAAAGAAATAGATTCCTACGTAATTGAATTGGAAAAAGATATTAAACTTGGACTGGAAAAAACAGCAGATACCGAAGGGATATTTACACTTGAAGACATCAAAATAATTGATGATGCACAACATCCCCTTATAGCCATAACCAGGAGTTTAAGAAAGGATAATAAGCAGGATAGCAGATAGGAGATTAAAAGTGAAGGACAGTATCATAAGGGAAATCTACACTGTTTTAGAGGAAAGGCGTGACAATCCAATAGATTCTTACACATCCAATCTTATGAAGGATAATAAAAAATTTGCAGAAGATAAAATCCTCGAAAAAATAGGTGAAGAAGCAACAGAAGTTATAATTGCGTCAAAAAATGATGAAAATCTTGTTTACGAATCTGCGGATCTTATTTTTCATACATTAGTTCTTCTTGTCTATAAAGGCATTGATATTAACGATCTTTTCAATGAATTTGAAAGAAGAATGAAATAATCAGTGTTTAAATGTTTCATAATTCCATTTAACCAGTCTTCCAAAAATCCAGGGAACTGTAATAATGAAAACTATTGTCAGGAGAAGCATTGAAACTCCAAAATTATTAGAGGAATTTGAGCCTGTAGATTTACTAAATAATTACTATCATACCTATAACTGAATTTATAGCCCTTAATTATACTTAATATAAGCCCTGGAATCCAGTATTTTTTAAAACAACATTTAAGATATCTGCAATTATTTCATCTATAGTTACACCCTTTGAACAATTTAAAGTTTAGATTTTCATTATTTCTCTCATAAACCTTTCCTTTATCTCTTCTGGCTCCATATCAATTACAGGAACATCTGCATTTCCGGCTTTAACTTTCATATGCACAAAAATAGGTCCTTTTGCATCTAAAACTTGCTTAAAATCAATTATTTCATCAAAAACAAATGTATTTTTAAATCCCACCGATTTTGCGATTTTATGAAGGTCTACATCAGTTGTATACGTGCATTGTGAGCCAGTAGAACCGTAACACTGATTGTCAAGCACTACAAGGATGAAATTTCCTGGATTCTGGCTGAAAATGGTTACCAGCGTTCCCATATTCATAAGAATTGAACCATCTCCATCAAAAACAACAACTTTTCTTTTCTGGGATAGAGCAAGGCCAAGACCAATTGATGATGCCATTCCCATCGATCCAAGCATGTAAAAATGAGTAGTAGAATCTTTAACAGCATACAATTCTCTTGATGGGAATCCAATGTTACATATAACCAATTCATCTTCAAGAGTTTCCGTTATTTTCTTTATGGCTTCAATACGTTCCATAGTATCACTATTTCCAGAATGGAATTTCTAAAAGTATTCCAATAGGTGCTTGTGCCGTTTTAGAGAGTAACCATGCTTCAGGAATGACTTTTAACGCTTCCTCAGGAGTTTTAGGGTTAATATATGCAATATTCAGAGCATCCAGAACTCTGGGTGTTGCATTTCCCATAGGAACCTGGGCGCTCATAAACTCACCTTCTGTACCTCTATGGCTCATTATCATAAGTATGGGAATTTTGTAAAGTTCGTAAAGGGATGCAAGTACATTAACTGAATTTCCAAGTCCTGAATTCTGCATTAAAATTGCTGGGTTCTTTCCCCCGAAAAATGCGCCTGCACATATCCCAAATCCCTCTTCTTCACGGGTTACAGGGACATGAATAATATCATCGTCACAGTCCACAAGTTCCATGACTTTCCCAAGATTTACACAGGGTAAACTAACCACAAAGTCTATCCCCGCATTTTTTAAGGCATTATAAACTGCTTCACTGCTTTCCAACTTATACACCCGCACTTGTTGAATATTTTAAATTTACTTTCCAGTTTTATAGTTTATTATATTGTATAACTTGACTTAAAAAGATTTTATCCCATAAATAAAATGTTATTTTACTCTTTTTAAATTTATTTTGTATTTAAATTACTTTTAAACATTAATATCATTATATTCTAATTTAAAACTCATTTATAGCATAATGATTCCACCATAAATTAAAAGAATGCTTGCAAGTGCAATAGCAATAAGAACAACCTTTTTGAAGGCATCTTGAGGAATTCTGGATACTATTCTTTTGCCTGTATAAGATCCGACAATTCCAATTATTATAAGAGGAACTACGTAGATATAAAAGTCAGATTCAAGAAAATTATTAGCAAGATAGATTGGAATTCTGGTAAGATCAATAACTACAGCTATTGCAGATATTGTGGCTATGTATTTGACCTTTTCTAAATCATATGAAATAAGGAACGCCCCTCTTAAAGGACCGCCAACCCCAATTAATCCCTGCAAAAATCCAGATATACTTCCCCCAACTATGGTATTTATTTTACTGGCCGAAACTTTAAAATCAGGCTTTAATAATGAATAAATTGAAAATATTAAAAGGAAAATACCTAGAAAAATCTGAAGGATGTCTTGAGGGATATAAATTACAAGATACGCTCCTAAAATTGTTAAAATTATACTGGGTACTCCAAAGAGCAAAATCAGTTTTTTATCCAGTCCATGACGAAAAAAGGTTATTGCACCAGCATTTCCTGAAACATGGGAAATTGCAACCAGAACAAGGGCAGTTTTAAAATCTAAAAAAAATAGTGCAATAGGAAGAAAAATTGTCGAAGTTCCAAATCCAGCCACTGTGCCTATTACCACTGATAAAAAAGCAGCCATAAAAAAGGGTAATATGAATTCATTCATCATCAGTATATTTTGAAAGATTAATAGATATAAATTACTGATATTGAAAAATAAAAATAAAAGATGTTTCTACAGATTATCATTTGTTTTTATTATATAGTTCCATCTTAAAAGATATTATTTAAGTTATAATTTCTTCTAATCTGTCTTCTTTTATACCATTTTTAATTTCTAAGGCCATTCTACGACCCATACTTAATGGTTCTCCGAAATAGAGGTAGCTGTATTGGGACCCATTCATAAAGGTGTTTGTTCCACCGTCAGACCGGGCACTCATCTCAAATACCACTACTTCAAGGTCATCATTAACCAGTGTCTGCATACAGAATGGACCGTTAAATCCTGGCGGTATTAATCCTTTAGCAGTTTCAGTGATCTTGTCTCCTATGTCAAATACCTGTGGGAGTAGAGATTCTCTCATAACCACCGGGTGATTACCTGTTATAACATATGATGGGTCTGCACCTATATCAAGCTGATCTTTGGCAGGAACTCTAACCAAACCATCTATGGTGGATTCATATCTGCTGTCAACTCCCATGAGTTCTACTTCATCTTTTAATTCTGAGAAGAAGTAATGAATACAGTAATTACATCCTAATACGTATTCTTCAATGTGTGCATCCTTTATATCTTCTTCTTCAATCCATTTTCGTTTTAGCATTGCATCAATTTTCTGGTCAAACTCTTCAGTTGAGTTTGCAACGAAGTATCCTCTGCCTCCCCTGGCTCCAGGGAACTTAACCATAGCTGTACTATCAATATCTGCAGGATCATTTATCTTTTTTGGAATTCTAATGCCTGATTTTATCATTAATTTCCTTTCCAGGTCCCTTTCTGCTTCCCATCTTAAAATGTCTCTGTTTCCAAACATAGGGACGTTGAAAATAGTTTCGATGTTGTCCAATCCAGCATAGGCCACAAATGAGCCATGTGGAAACACTATACTGTTCATATCTATTAATTGTTGCTGAAGATCATCATTGACTATATCGCTATACTTATCAATCATTATGAATTCATCAGCTACTCCAAATCTTTTATATGGAACTTCTCGTCCCTTTTCACAGATTACTGCAGTTCTAAATCCTTCTGCTTTAGCTCCTTGAAACATGTGTAAAGAGGAATGACTTCCCAACGTAGCAATAGTTATATCTTCCTTATCGTATCCATCCAAAATTTCAAGAATTTGCTTTCGGTTTATTTTACTCATTTCTTGAATCCTCCAAAATCTTTGACTTTGGGTCCTCAAACACAATGTGTCTGGGACATCGAAAGCTATGCTGACAAATACTTGTTTTTTGTCGCCTCAAAATTCATAGAATTTTGACAGCTTTCGACAGGTTCCAAAATCTTCGATTTTGATAACCTCCAAAATATAAGTAATTGCCATTAGTTAAAGATTTTTTTTCTAATAATTATTTTTATCGTCTTGTTATTTTGAGTTTATTAACTCCAGAAAATATAATTTCAAAAATATAAATATATCATTTAAAAGTAGTTCATGCCTACCAATAATATGAACATATATAAATTATACACCCATAACTCAGCTAAAATTAGATTAACTCTTTTTATTACCTTTTTAACCTAATTTTAGAGTTTTATAATGCTTTTAAATCGGTTTATAGTGTTTTAAAAATGTCTATGATATAGGCTGACAAAACCTTAAATATTGTTTAATTCTATTAATCAACCATAATAAAAAAAAACAGGAATAAATAGATTTCTTATGCAATAATATTATTATAGCTGGATAGAAAGGAATATTCGTTAAAAGTTAATATTCAAAATCTTTAAATCATATTAATATTTTATCCAGATCGAAATCTAATTCTCTGGAAATGTCTTTAAGCTGTGAATAAAGCTTTTCATCCAGAGCAACCCCATTTTCTTTAGTTTTATTAATATTTTTTACTTCCATATCCCCAGGGATAAAAATATTCTCTCCAGAATCTTTAATTTCTGCAATAAACTCGTCAACATCTTCTTTAAATTCATCAATGTCCACAAACTTTGAAGGATCAATTACCATTATCAGATCACCCTTGGTACACATTTCTTCAGGATTAGCTGTTCCTCTTACTGCTTTGCCTGATGCTGCTTTAACCAGAGGTCCTGCAAGTATTTCGATCATAAATGCTAATGCATATCCTTTATGAGCGCCAAATGGTAAAATTGAGCCCCTTAAAGCACATTCAGGGTCTATTGTCGGATTTCCTTCCTCATCAAGTGCAACATTCTCCGGGATTTTCTGACCCTTTCTTATGGCTTCAATAAGTTTTCCCCTTGCAGAAGCAGATGTTGCCATATCCACTGATACATAATGCTTATTTGAGGGAATACCTATTGCTATAGGATTAGTTCCAAGAATTGGCTCTTTACCCCCAATCGGAGCAACTGCAGGCTCAGTATTTGCTATTACAACCCCTATCATGTTTTCCATAACTGCCATGTCAGAGTAGTACCCTGCAACCCCAAAGTGATTTGAATCATGCACGCCAACAACTGCTATTCCAGTTTCTTTTGCTTTTTGGATGGCAATTTCCATTGCTTTATATGCAACAACATGTCCAAATATATGATTACCATTTATAAGTGCCATTGATGGGGTTTCTTTTCCAATTTCTATATCTGCATCCTTAACTATCGTACCCACCTTAAGTCCTTTCACGTATTGAGGAAATCTGCCTATTCCATGTGATGAAAATCCTTTTAAGTTAGCATCAAGGGTTACATCCGCAACAATTTCTGCATGTTCCTTCTTTACATCCATCCTGGTTAAAATTTCCATTATTAACGATCTTTCCTGTTCTGCTGTGATATTCATTTAAACACCTTCATAATTTAACTATGCTTTCATTAAATGTTTTAATTTTAACCTTTTCTTCTATGTCCTTTCTCACAAATCCTATTTTATATGCCTTTTTATAATTATTTATAATATTTATAGCTTTATCCATGTATTCTGGAGGAACAATAACCACAAATCCAATGTTCATATTAAATGCTCTGTACATTTCATCCAGAGGCACGTCAGAATTATAAATTGACTTAAATATTGGATAAGGTTCAGGTAAATTTATAATTTCGTAACCAACACCTTTTTTAAGTCTTTTAAGGTTTAAAAATCCCCCGCCAGTTATATGGGCAAGTCCATGAATTTCCATATCCTCATTTATAAGATCAATTACCGGTTTAACATAAATTTCAGTTGGTCTTAAAAGTTCTTCACCAACAGTGGTATCAGGATCGTCTGGAAGAGGATCATCCACATTTAAACTTAGTTTATCAAAAAATACTTTCCTGGCAAGACTTAAACCGTTACTATGAATACCGCTGCTTTCTATTCCAATAAGCACATCGCCATCGCTGATATTTTCTCCAGTTATTATTTTATCTTCATCAACGATTCCAATTCCTGTACCGGCAAGATCAAAATCCTTTATAATTTCTGGTAGAGAAGCTGTTTCTCCTCCAATAATGGCTATTTTTGATTTTTCGGCTCCGTTTGCAAGTCCTTTTCCAATTTCCCTTGCAATTTCTGGATCTGCCTTTTCTACAGCCAGATAGTCTACCATGGCTATTGGCTCAGCCCCCACACAAATAATATCATTTACAACCATGGCAATGCAGTCTATTCCAATAGTATCATATTTATCCATCATTTTTGCAACTAATATTTTGCTTCCAACACCATCTGTACTCATAGCAATGGCTTTATTCCCTAATCTTACAAGCGCTGCAAAATGTCCGCTTTCTGTAATTATATCCCTAAAAGAAAGCGTTTTTCTAATTTCTGAAACCAGTGCAGAGACCGTTACCTCCTCAAGATCAATATCTACTCCTGATTCTGAATATGTTACCATGATTTCACCAAAAATTTTTTAAAATAGATGTATAATTAATGTTATCTGATCTGGAACTATAAAACTTTTTAGATTACTGCAAATAGAAATAACAATCTATTGAATTGTTTTCCATCAATTCTTTTAAAAATATGATATTCCACTATAATTTGTCCTGTAATGTGAAAATTTATCCATATGAGAATCAGAGTGTGATTTAATAAGCTTTTTCTCATTAGATGTGTTTAATAAAAAGTTTATCAGTTCCGTTAAAGCATTAACTCCAATTTTTTGGACTTTATCGTCGTCATCGTCTAGTAAAGCAATTAATCTCCTCATATGCCCTCTTTCCATAAAAGTTTTGGCATAGAAACTTGCTAATCTTTGTAGTGAACCTTCTTCACTGAATTCTAATTTAGAAGTATGGTTATACTGAGTCATTTTTTGAATAATCAAGTTTTCATAATCAATATATTGAATTTCTTCAAAATATGGAATCATTCTACATATTCGCCGGTTAATAATGCGAAATATGCGTAAAACAACATTAAGTGAATTATCAAGATAAAAAATCTCGTTTTTATTCCTGATTTCTAACATATCTGTTGAAAAAAAAATATCAGAGTATGGTAGATTTAATGAAAATTTAGATCGGCTGAGTTTATACTTAATTTTACCTGTTAATTCAGCTAGTAAGTCAAAAATTATATCAATAATCACAAATTTATGAACTTCCCAGGTAAATAAATCTAATGAACGTTGTATTGATTCATTAAAATCATAATTTCTATTATCAGACATATTTTTTAATTCATTAATAATGATTTCTTGAATATTTTCATCATCTATTAAAAAATATATTCTTCCCAGGGCGTAAGCCTTAATATTTTCGTTTTTATGTGAAATAAGTGTCAGAATAATTTCTAACCCAAGTTTTAATTGTTGATCTTTTGTATATTGTACTGAATTATTGAAAATTTCTTCTAACTTTTTAGAAGATTGAAAATCATTTTTTGATGGGTATTTTTCATATATTACATTTTTTTTAACATCTGAATAATTTACGGCTCCATTTATTGGGACAATTTTCCCTATAAGTGATTTCAATCCCATTATAACATCTTCCTGAAGTTGTGAAATATTCAGTTAATATTATTATATATTATTGATAAATATTAAATATTTTGATCATAATTAATTCAAAAACTCGGTAAACTGTATAAAAAAAAATAAATTATTACATGGAATAAAAACAGAATAATTATTCAAATTAGCCAAAAATAAGTAATAAATACTTTTAAAGAATTAAAAAGTAGCTAAATTGCTCGAAAAGATAAAAATGAACGCTCATGTCCATGATCTTGTGCATAAATCATGCTTTGCATTAAATTGTAATGTTGACTAATTACGTGGAATTATATCTTAAAGAGGATTTTGATTAACTTCCATTTGCTAATATGATGATTTCAAATATTTTTATGATATAGTTAACTGTTCCAATGCCATTTTATGACAAATAAACTGATAAAATACCACATCTACATAGTAATAATTAAATTAAAGCTTTTAACATCACTCCCTTTCAGGGGTTCAAAATCCTCCAAAGTGTAATTTACTTATCGATAATTCACATGAAAACTATAAAAATCAAAGATTTTTCCAGCGCCAAAATCGTAGATTTTGAGAGGTTGTAATCATAATACTTGCACTACATTCTGGGGCATGAGCGAAAAAGAATTACTGTATTCTAACAGTCTCCAGGTTCATAGGAGTCTTTGTCTCTATTTTATAGGATCTATAAATGCTTGATGCAAGATCAAGTGTTTTATAGTTATCTCCATGACATATCAGGATTTTTTCTGGCTTTGGAGATATTTTTCTAACGTAGTCCATGAGCTGCTTTCTATCTGAGTGTCCACTGAACCCTTCAATGGTTTTTATTTCCATTTTAACATTGTAAACGTTAGTTTTTCCTTCTTCTTTAAGGGGAATTTCCTTCCAACCCTTTTGTAAACGTCTTCCCAGTGATCCTTCTGCCTGGTAACCAACGAAAACAAGTGAACTCTTTTCATCTTCACATAGCCACTTGAAATACTCAACAGAATTTCCCCCTGTAAGCATTCCTGAAGTTGAAAGGATTATTGATGGTTCTCCATCAACGATCTCTCTCCTCTCCTCCAATCCGTTTACTTTTTGGAATACGTCGGAAATGAATGGATTTCTGCCCATGTGGAATATCTGATCACGTAGATCCTTGCTTAAATATTCTGGTCTTGCCGTATGGATTGCATTTGCTTCCCATATCATTCCATCAATGTATATAGGAACTTCGTCAATAATCCCATGTCTTATATATTCTTCTAAGACTATCATAAGCTCTTGAGCTCTTCCTACAGCAAAAACAGGTATCAATATCTTTCCACCACGCTCAAGTGTCCTGTAAATTGTCTTTATAAGCTCTTTTTCCGCGTCATTTCTTGTTGGCTGGACATCACCATGTCCACCATAAGTACTTTCCATTACAAGTGATTCTATCCTTGGGAATTTAGAAACTGCTGGCTCAAGAAGCCTGCTTCTTTCAAATTTAAAGTCTCCTGTGTAGACGAAGTTATGCTGGCCATCTCCAATGTGCATGTGTACAATTGCAGAACCAAGAATATGACCTGCATTATGAAGAGTTAAGCGTATATCTGGAGCTATATCAGTCACTTCACCATAATCAAGAGTTATTGTGTGTTTAATAGATTTTTTAACGTGTTTTACATTAAAAGGTAGAGGATTATCTTCTCTATGAGCTATATCTATATGATCTAACTGTAAAAGTGTCATTAAGTCCCTTGTAGGAGTTGTACAGTAAACAGGGCCTTCATATCCATAATGGAAAAGATATGGTAAAAATCCTGAGTGATCGAGGTGTGCGTGGGTGATGATCACCGCATCAAGGTTATCAAGTACAAATTCAGGGACGTTCAAATAGGGATATGAACTTTTATCATCTGCCCCTGCAACATTGACCCCGCAGTCAAGTAAAATCTTACTGTTTGGGGTTTGTAAAAATAAAGATGACCTTCCAACCTCTCTAAATCCCCCAAGTGATGTTAAACGTGTCCATTCATTTTCTGCTGTTGTACTTCTATGGATTTTGTTTCCAAGAGTTTGCAGGATTTTCTTTCGCTCTTTACTGTTTTTCCTAAGTGTTCTCCTTATTCTCTGTATAATTTCAGAGGAGATTGGAGGGGTTCTTAAGATTTTAGGAGCCCATCCTGTTTCTTTTACAATTTCCCTTGAAGTAGAACCATATTTACCAATTACGAGCCCTGGTTTTCTTGCTTCAATTATAACCTCGCATGTAACATCATCAAAAGAAATGTTAGTTATCTTTGCTTCATCAGGAACTATTTCATGAATTATATCTATTGATTTCTCTGGTTCTGTTAGAACAGAACGATCCGAACGGATGATAATTCTTTTTCTTATGTCCTTTGCAAGATCCCTTATAAGCGATCCATTTTCTGTTATGATCTCGGGGTTTTTAGTATAAATTACTACCTCCGGACCTTCAAATTCTACTTTTGCTACTTGTACTCTTGTCGGAAGCCTTTGTAATATTGTATTTTTAATTTCTTGAATCTCTGAACCCATAACATCACTTCTAAAAAAATAGAAATAAGTAAATCAGGTTTACAAATGCACTTAATATAAAGTTAATTTAATAAATTTAATAGGGCCAAAAAAAAGTTAAATTATTTCCTTAATCTTCTTTCTACCTCTTCTTCAGGTAGCATTTTAAATCCTTCTTTAGTTACTGTTGCAACAAGGATGCCGTTACCTGAAAATGTGTCTCTTTCCATAGCAGACTGAATTGCCCTTATAGCAACGTCTATTCCTTCTTCAGTATCCATATCTTCATGATATCTATCTTCAAGAACACCGTAAGCTATTGGTGAACCTGATCCCGTAGAAATCATCTTATCTCCTATTACACCACCTGTAGGGTCAAGTGAGAATAATGCAGGACCATTATCGTCTATCCCTCCAAGTAATGTTTGAACTAAGAATGGATAAAATCTTGATGAATGTAATATGTTGGCTGTTAAAGTCGCTGCAGATTCGACGCTTATTCTTTCGCCGTTTCTTAACCTATAAAGGGTAACTTCAGCGCTTATGTATTTCATAAGTGTCTGGGCGTCGCCTACTCCACCGGCTATTGTAGCCCCGATATGATCATCTATTTTAAAAATTTTTTGAGCGACTTTGTGGGCTATTAAATTACCCATGGTGGCCCTTCTTTCTGTGGCAAATACAACGCCGTCACTACATTTTAAACCAACAGTTGTAGTGCCTTTTAATCTGTTTTCATCATTCATAAATACACCTCAAAAAAATACAAAATATAATTAAAAATAGTTTTCTATGCCTAATATTGGAATTCATATTATATAAACATTACTTGTGGCACTTTCTCCTATTTTTAATTTTTAAAGTTTTATTTATTTCCTATTAGCTAATTAAAATCTATTTTATGTTTTTTATTTATAATATGTTTGATTAAAGCTTTGAATTCAAATTTAAAGAATATAGAGTGGTTTTTAAAGAGAAATTTATAAATTTTTAAATAATTTTTAACAAATTAGGTTAATTATTATTGCATAAAACAGTAGTTGTGGTAAAATAACATTAATTATATATCAATTTTATTTTTTGTAATTTATAATACTTAAAATTTTTGATTTTCAATAATAAAATTTAAAAACATAGATAACATATCTATCCATATGAGGGGCAAAGTCATCGGAGATATCCTTGTTTTAAAAAATGAACCAGATAATGTAGATGAACTCCTAAAATTACCTGAGGTAAAACGCATAGTTAAATTAGGGCGGATAAATGGTTCTAAAAGAGAACCTGAAGTGGAAATACTGGTTGGAGATGATACAGAAACTATTCACAGGGAAAATCACTGTTTTTTTAAATTAGATGTTGCTAAAATAATGTGGTCCAAAGGAAACACCACAGAACGGCAGAGAATTCCAAAAATCGTTAAAAATGGCGAAACAGTGGTGGATATGTTTGCAGGGATAGGATATTTTTCAATCCCCATTGCAGTACATTCCAATCCAGAAAAAATTTATTCAATAGAGATTAATCCAATATCTTATGGATATTTAAAGGATAATATCACTCTTAATAAGGCTGAAGACATAATAAAACCAATATTAGGAGATTGTAGAAAAGTAGCACTTAAAGAAGTTGCAGATAGGGTTTTAATGGGATACATAGGGAATACACACGAATTTCTGGATGCAGCAATGCAAATAGTAAAGCCTGGCGGTATAATTCATTATCATGAATCTGTTCCAGACCTTTTGAAATTTAAAAGGCCTCCCCAAAGAATTATTGATGCTGCAGAAGGGCGTGGAGTGGAGATATTGAAAAAAAGAGTGATTAAAAAGTATTCTCCCGGTGTTTATCACGTTGTGGTGGATGCAAAAATAAATTAATTTTGACCCATATAATAAAAATGGTGATGATATTATGGAATTATTTGAAGCTATTAAAGGTAGAAGAAGCATTCGCAAATTTAAAGAAAAAGTTCCTGAAGATGAATTAATCGAAAAAATAGTCGAAGCTGGAATCTGGGCACCATCTGCAGGAGATTTACAGAGCTGGGATGCAGTAATAGTAAAAGATCATCAAACTAAACTTCAAATTGCCGTAGCTGCATATGTACAGGAATTTATCGCTAAAGCGCCGATTGTAATTGTGATGTGTGCTAACAAAGCAAATGCCGGAGCAAGATACGGTGAAAGAGGTAGGGAACTTTACTGCATACAGGACGCTGCCTGTGCGACGCAAAATATGATGCTTGCAGCCTATGCACTTGGATTAGGCGCTGCATGGATTGGTGCATTTAAGGAAGAAGAAATTGTAGAATTATTGGATTTACCAGCCTATGTAAGGCCTGTTGCACTGATTCCTATTGGATATCCTGACGAAAAACCAGAAACACCACCAAGAAGAAGCGTTAAAGAGGCTCTTCACAGGGAAAAATATTGAATTCCGTTTTACATGTTTAATAATAACTTTAAACTGGACTTTAAAATCATTGGGGTTGATCTGGCAGGAAAATCAGAGAATCCCACCGGAATTTGTTTTTTAGATCCAGATAAAATCGGATGCTGTACTATTTTTGAAGATAATGAGATATTAAAAATTATATCAAATGCAAACCCTTCATTAATTGTTATTGACGCCCCACTTTCACTTCCAAGGGGCAGATGCTGCTTAAGCAATGAATGCTCATGCAGCGATATAGGGGGACATTTTAGAAAAGCTGAAGTTGAAATGCGAAAATATGGACGTACATTGCCCCTCACATTCCGTGGGATGCGAATGCTTACTGAAAGAGGAATTAAGATTGCAGATAAATTAAAAAGTCAATATGAAGTCATTGAATCCCATCCAAGGACCATAAAAAAAATTTTAGGTCCCCAAAACGCTGCAAAAATTAAAAAAACTTTCCATTTATCCAAAAATATCAGTGAACATGAAATGGATGCTGTTCTTCTTGTTATTGCAGGAATAAACTATTACAACAATAATTTTATGGAGTTTGGAGATAAGGAAGAGGGAATTATTATTCTACCAATGCCTCCTTAAAACCCTCAATAAAAGACATTTACTTATTATATCAGCAAATTTTTGAAATTCATAATTTAAAGATAATATTTTAAAGGAAAAAGTAATGTTACTATCGTATTAAGATCATAAGATGTGGAGATTGTTTATGACCAGGCAGGAATCTGTAGTTAAAGCTACCTGTGAAATCTTAATCCCCCATAAATATTCTGGTATTGACACTTTTAAATTTAGAACCATGCTCATGGAACGGCTGTAAGAGCATAATGACGATATAATACAGGATATTGAGGATATATTCATTAGATATTGACTAATTTTAAAACATGAAAACAAAAGGTGCTGCTACCTACAATGATGCTTCTAAAAGCTGCAGAACGTTCATTAACCCATTTCGGGGGAATATTCAATTTTTAACATATACAATACAATAATATAACATATAGTGCTATTTAAAGCCTAAAGTACATACATGTACATTACTTAGGTTAAAACAAGTTATTCAGCCATTCAGTTTTAACTATGCTATCCAAAACTTCATTTAAATTCATGCTTCTTTCCAATATTTCAATCATTTTTTTATTAGGTTCTGAGTATATGATTGGAAAATCAAGTTCTCCCTTATCTTCATTTGGATAATAAGCTAGAATTTCCTTATCAATGCTGAATTGTGCATTAATTCCCTCTTTATTTCCACGAGCATCTAACCTGATCCATCTATCTAAACTGCTGATAAAAACTCCATTTAATCCATGCAGGCCATATCCTTCATCAAATTCAAGTTTCTGGTAGCAAAATCCAGCAGGAATGTTTAAACTCCTTAAAAGAGCTGCCAGTAAATGAGATTTTGCAATGCAAATGCCATGTTTGTATTTTAAGACATCCGAGGCTCTAAAGGTGATAACATTGCTTTTAATATCCAGTGAATGAGAAATTTCATCGCGAACAAATTCATAAACAGTTTTAATCAATTGAATTTCATTACTGATGTCATTTGATAAATTCATGGTAGTTTTTTGGATATTTTCATCTTCAAAATTTATAATTTCAGATAAAGCAAGATATTTACTTTTATCGCTGGTTTCTGGTAATAATTCCATGAATTCACCTTTAAATTATAATTGTCACTTTGCACCAATTTCATCCAGAAAATTCAGCCAATTATTGCGGACAATAACAAATGACGGTCCGCCACCGAACTCTACTCCTATGCTGCTACCTCTGATATCTCCTGTTTTGTATCTACGGTATATACGGCATTATTTAATGATTAGCGAGACAGGGGATATATTTAGTGGTTACAGAAGCTGTAACGCCCATTAATTCTTTCTGTTTAATATCTAAGGCTCCTTATTTGTAATAGTATTTCATCATACTCATTGAATCCGTTAAAAAGATCAGGTGCTTCTTTTTTAATCTTTCCCTATTCATCTTTCTGTTTTTTAAATATCCTTTACAGAGTTCATAATTACAATCCTATATTTAAATTTTAATCATTCAATAGTTTTACAATCTTTTCATATTCATACAAATTATTTGAAGCTTCTAATAAATTGTCTTCCTTAATATACTCCAATGAATTGCTTATTGCTCGAAGACTCGAATATATTAACAGCGTTGGCAGACTAATCCTCACCACTCCACATTTTTTCAAATCATTGATTGAAAACTCAGTTATATTGTAGGGCATTCCAGCAGCAATGCTAACTGGCCCCTTAACCTCTTTTGTAACCTGTTTAACTTCATCAAGTGTCGTTACATATGTTATGAATGCTAAATCGGCGCCTGCCTCAAGATACTGGTTAGCACGGTCTATTGCAATTTCCAATCCTTCAGATCTATCTTCAGTTGATTTTAAAGCATCTGTACGGCCATTAATTATAAAATCATGATTACCTTCAGCTTCGGCTGTTTCTCTGGCCACAATGATCTTTTGAGCCATTAAATCCTCACTTACAATGGATAAAGGGCTTTTACCAGGAATTTGATCTTCGATATTCAGTCCAGCAACTCCTGTCTGTATAAAATTATCAACCGTGTCTAAAACCTCTTCAGGACCCCCGTATCCGTCTTCAGAATCGGCCATAACCGGTATATCCACTGATTCTACTATTCTACTGGTCCATTCTATATTTTCATTTAAAGTCACGTCCATTTCTCTTTTATAACATGCCTGAATTGAAAAACTGTATCCGGAGCATTGCACAGCTTTAAATCCTGCATTTTCTATTAACTTAGCACTTATTGGGTCATATGCATCTGGCATTATTAATGTTTCATTGGAATTTAAAAGATCTTTAAGCATTTTGCTTTTATTCATAAAAATCACTTCTAAAATTTAATTATAAACTCATTTAACTATTCTATACTTTAGCCACACTATATCATTTTTTAATTGATCAATATTTTCCAATTTAACCCTTATAACATCATTTAATGATTCTAAATCTTTCCCAATAAAGATTGAATTTAAAGTTGTGCCCCCAACAAGTTCAGGGTGTATCAGCAGGTTAATTTCATCTGCTAAACCCTCTCTAAGAAGAATTCCATTTAAAATACCTCCACTATCAACCCGAATAGAGTCTATTCCATATTCAGAGTTTAAATTTCGAAGTGCATATTTTAAATCAACCTGATCTTCACCTGAAATAATAAAATCAATTTTTCTTTCATTTAAATAATCAAGATACTCTTCAGACGTATTCT
Organism: Methanobacterium sp. UBA176; assembly: GCA_002505765.1. Taxonomy (GTDB): domain Archaea; phylum Methanobacteriota; class Methanobacteria; order Methanobacteriales; family Methanobacteriaceae; genus Methanobacterium_D. The sequence continues at coordinate 28,598 of DAVZ01000063.1, forward strand.
CAGAGCATAAAACAATAATATCCCTCAAATAAGGCATTTTAAATAATTCATTCCAGATTCGGATTCTTCCTCTGCTATCTGGAACTATCAAAAATGGTCGGGAGTCATTTGGATCTTTCTCTCTGTTAATGATTGATTCCAAATTTTCTTCACTGGTTTCACCAGGATTAACTCCAAATCCTGCCAATACAGTATTACTACCCATCAACACTGCATTTATACTCCATTTGGATGCAATTTCATAATATAACTCCATATCTGCATTAAAACCTTTTATTCGACCATCAAGACTTATTGCGTTATATAATATAATTTTTGGCAACATAAAACGCTCCCCTCAAATTATCTTAAATATTCTATGTTTATATTCGGATTTAAAGCAATACCTGGCTTTGCTAATAATTCTATGAATTTAAAACCTTTTGATGGATGAAATAAATTTGCTGACGCGCAGCTTTTTAAAACCCATGCTGTATCCAGCCCCATTTCTGTACCTGCACATGCAAGTACGATTTCATCTTCAGGAATAACACCTGCATCAGTGGCCATTAAAACACTCTCCATAGCTACAAGAGTGCCTGGAGAAATCATTTCCAGTGTCTTTGCCATTACATCAAGAGAAGTAATCTTCTGCAAGTGTAATCTCATAGAAAAGGTGGGTCCAAAAAATGAAATTGTACCTCGAACTATTTCAACACCTAACTCATTCAATTTATCCCTATTTTCATCTGTGACATTCATTGGAACTCTTTTAAAACCATTTTTTATCCATTCATCTCTTTTTTCTTTTAGTTCAGGTATTTCTGCAAATAGATCTTTATCCATTCCCTCTACTTCCCAGTACATTCCCTGAGGACATGTGACACAGATCACTTTCTTATCCACTTTTTCAGCTATTTTAAGAGCACTACTGCCTGTAACAGATGCAACGACTATATAATCAACATTAGAAGTATTTTTGATGATATTTATGATATCGTCAGTATTTACAGGACCTGGTCTTTCGAAAACCTTCATTTTATCTCCCCACATCCATAATTAGATTTATTAGATAATTGAATCATAAATTACTTAAATTTTATCAAAAATAGGGGTTGTAAAGTTATTAGGGGTTGAGCAGATTTATTGAA